>CBESOB010000036.1:0-17347 GCA_965530995.1 uncultured Flavobacteriaceae bacterium | reverse complement strand
AATACACATGCCCTATGAGGTTTTATGAATGGATCGTTCTTTGATAGATCTAAAAAAGAACGACAAAAATTGGCATTACAGCAATTACAAGGGTATTATGGTGATGATGCTTTACATTTTGAAAGTTATGAAGAATGCATCTGGAGGGACGAAAAATTTACCACGATCAATAGTGACAACTTCCTTATGCCACAACAAAACAATGGTCATCCGCAATATGAAGAGAGCTATTTAAACAATAGACTATTTTTGGCTGGCGCTGAAACAAGCCCTGTATTTCCTGGGAAAATGGAAGGCGCCATAAACAGTGCACATTTTGTTTATGAGCAGTTAAAAGCGTTCTATAATTAACTCCAAGAATCACTCAACTAACAACTCACCAAGTACAAGAACATTTGGAATTAAATCGGTTAATAAAAAAGCCCAATCTTTCGATTAGGCTTTTTAACAAACAGATCTAACGTCTCGGTTATTAATTGATGTCTTCGCCTTTTTTAAGCTTCTCTATATTGGCTTGCACCCTACCTTTACTCGCAGGATTTGGGGCATTCACCAAGGCTTTATTAAGGTGTTTCAAGGCCGACTTATAATCTCCTTTTGCAGAATAGCCTCTTGCCAATCCATAATGTACAGGCCAGGTATCCTTGTTTTTATCGGCATTCATTTTAAAGACTTCCAAAGCCTTATCCTTAAGGCCTAAGCCTAATAGTTGTCTTCCATACTGATGTACCTCAAGCATTGTTGCCTGTGGCATATACCCATCCAATGCAACTATGGCTTCATCTTGTTTTCCTAGTTTTTTGAGCAAACCTGCCTTTATATTGGTGTTATTAAAATTCTGCTGGCTGAAGAATTCGCCAGCTATGGCATCATCAATCCAACCTAATGCTTCATTGTAATCACCGCCATTATTAAGGACATAGCTAGCCGCTTGCTCCCATGTTTCGCGACTAAACCCTGGCTCGTTTTGGAGTTTTTGCTTGATATCTGCGACAACGATTGGAGTCACATCAACTTCTACCTTGAATGGTATCATCTTTTTTTCCCAGCTAAGAGCCACCGTTGCCGAATTGGCAGTCACATCGTTAAAAGTAAACGTGAGTTGTTCTACATGAGGAACCTCCTTAGTGGTTACATCGACTCGAAGTGCGTCTTCCGAAGGTTCGTAGAAAAAACTACCCCATGCTGTGTTATTTTTTGAAAAAATTATGGTGGCTGTATTATTCTCATTGACGATCATATGCAGGCCATATTTTCCAGCAGGAAGGAACTTCCCTTCTACCATGACAGCATCCGTTACCTTGAATATGGTATTCTCGTTTGCTCCTGCACGCCACGGTGATTCTTTGGCCGTACCGAAACCGAGATTGTTCATGCCGTAAGGCACCAATTTACCCCATATCTCTCGTTTATTCACATTAGGTCTGGAGTACTTTACATGCATGTCGGTAATACCAACACGTTGCATTACGCTTGCCAATTGGCTACCGCTTGGTAAGTCGAGTTGTGCAAATGCACTAAAGCCAGTGCATAGCAATGCGCACACAAATAGTGCGATTAGGTTGTTGTTTTTCATTTTCTTGGTTGTGAAAGATTAGTCCTTTCAAGTTAGTGCCTATTCCAACTGCTTGTTGTTAGGGTTGTGTTAAAAAATATATAGGATTGCTAATTAACGGTTTATTGAGAAGAACAACCTCACAATCATTATACAATCATCGCGAATATGTTATTCTGACTTTTGGAGTTGGCTTATAGAAAATTAACTTCATTTATCGAATGACATTATTCATTAAAACCGAAACCATATCTTATCCAATAAACGTAATCAAAGATCACTCTGCCAATAGCTCACTTACAAACCCCTCAAATTCCTTTTTGAATTCCAAGTATTTATCTCCTGTTGCCGGGCCATTAAAACCGGTATGTATCTTACGTACTTTTCCTTTTTTATCAATGAAAATAGTTGTTGGAAAGGACAAGACATGATTGAGCATCGGGAGTTTCTTTTGGGCCTCCACCTTATTAGACTTATCAGAAGTTCCATATTGTGCTAATAGAATAGGGTATTCAATACCTACTTTGTCTTTAAGTCGTTTTAAACCTGCGAATGCCTTTGCTTCAGTTTTGGCAAACTCGAAGGCCAAAGCAACGAATTCTAAGTCTTTACTTGGGTTATTCTTGAAGTATTCTGAATAGTACCTACTTTCATCCAAACAATTCGGGCACCAACTACCCATGATCTGCACTATTACAACATGATCTTGAAACTGTTCATCACTCAAAGAAATGGTATTACCTTCAAGATCAGGAAATGAAAACTCCAAGCTGTCGTATCCTTCATTCAAGAAGGTCAGGGTATCTTCATGGGGCAGTTCGAAATTTGCATTTCGCCTTCCCTTGAAAATAGCTTTATAATGATTCCCTGAATAAAATTCACCTTTCATATTGTTTCCAGCATTGGCAATCTTTCCGGCAAACAAGAAAGCATGCGCCCCATCAAATACCGAGAACATAAACATGTTAGCACTTACTGCACCCTCTAAATATCTATAATCACCCGTTGTCGTGCGTATAGTGCCAGTAATTTTATTTCCATCCTGCTCGAAAATACCTTTCGCAATAAATGTAAAGCCATCCTCTTCGGTAAAGACCATTTCCCAAACGCCCGAGATATCTTTATCCGTCGGTTGTATATCAAGGAATCGATCACTGTTGTTGTAAGTAATGGTTGCTGGCACGACCCTATCTAGACTTTCCTTAACGTATTTGGCGTTGGTTATGGTTCCATCAGCGAATTTACCAACGATATAACCTTCGTACACAGGAAAATTGATTCGAACAGAATCATTAAAATAAGTTATTTCATCAACCTCAATGACTTCCTCTGCATTGTAAATCTCAATGACATCATCATTACGTACCTTAAAATTAAAGGGTAATTCCCTGCCATCTAGCACTTCGAGAGTCGCACGGTAATCACCTGCCAAAAGTTTAGAGTGTACTTCTTTCTGGCATGATGATAGGATTGATAAGAGGGCTATGACAATTATGTATCTCATGATCGCATTGGTTTGGTGTATTCTTAATCTAAAACACAAATTTACTTACAAATAAAATGGAATTAGCATTTAAATACCAAACTAGGATTTTTATCTTTGCGCATTGAAGAAATGAAAGTATTATGAAGATTTCCTATAACTGGCTAAAGCAATTCATAAATATTGATTGGGATGTTGAGAAAACCTCCGATTTACTGACCGACCTCGGACTCGAAGTCGAAGGTGTTGAATCGTATCAATCGGTGAAAGGAGGGCTTGAAGGAATTGTCGTTGGTGAAGTATTGACTTGTGTACAACATCCTAATGCCGACAGATTAAAACTGACCACTGTAAATATCGGCTTAGACGAGCCTTTACAGATCGTTTGTGGCGCCCCTAATGTAGCCAAAGGACAAAAAGTACCAGTTGCCACAATAGGGACAATACTTTACGATGATAAAGGTGAAGCTTGGACCATCAAGAAAGGAAAGATCCGCGGCGAAGAAAGCCATGGAATGATATGTGCTGAAGATGAACTTGGCTTAGGACAAAGTCATGACGGTATTATGGTTCTAGATATAAAACTTAAAGTAGGCTCAAAAGCGTCCTCTGTTTTTAAAGTCGAAAACGACCATGTATTCGAAATAGGCTTAACTCCCAATCGTGCAGATGCCATGAGTCATTATGGTGTGGCTAGAGACCTAAAAGCAGGTCTTCTACAAAATGATGTTACCGTTGAGTTGATCACGCCTTCGGTCAGTGCATTTAAAATAGACAATCGCACGTTAAAAATTGACATTGATGTTATCGATAAGACACTGGCGCCACGATATTGCGGAGTGACCATTACTGACTTGGAAGTTGGAGATTCACCCTCTTGGTTACTACATCGATTAAAAGCCATTGGATTATCACCCATCAATAATATTGTAGATGCTACCAATTATGTCTTGCACGAACTAGGACAGCCCCTGCATGCCTTTGATGCATCAAAGATCAGTAAAGGCAAGATCATTGTGAAAACACTTCCTAAAGGAACCAAATTCACAACACTAGACGAGGTGGAAAGAGAGCTTCATGAAGAAGACCTAATGATATGTGATGCAGAGAAACCATTATGCATCGCTGGTGTTTTTGGAGGCCTTAATTCTGGAGTCACAGAAACCACAACAAGTATCTTCTTGGAAAGTGCCTTTTTTGATCCTATTAGTATCCGAAAGACATCTAAACGTCACGGACTTAATACTGATGCCTCATTCAGGTTTGAGCGAGGAATCGATCCAAATATCACTGAATATGCTCTAAAACGGGCGGCATTACTCATACAAAAACTCGCAGGTGGTGAGATAACTTCAGATATTTATGATCTTTACCCCATTAAAATCAAGGATTCTCAGGTGGTGCTTAATTTTGATAACGCCACGAAACTTATTGGTGAAGAAATCCCACAAGAAACCATCAAGCGTATTTTGTCTTCCTTGGAAATCACCATTAACAACGTGACTGAGACCGGTCTTGGATTAACAATACCAGCTTATAGAAATGATGTAACGCGCGAAGCTGATGTTATAGAGGAAATTCTTCGCGTGTATGGTTACAATACCATTAAAACAACGGAAAAATTAAATGCATCCATCTCGAATTCTTCAAAATTCGAGGATCATAAATTACAGAATACCATTGGTAATCAATTAGTATCCAATGGTTTCTACGAAATGCTTGCAAACTCCTTGACAACTGATAAATATGTTGCCTTGAGTAATGATCTTAAAACCGAATTCAATGTACATATGTTGAATCCACTAAGCCAAGATCTAGGGGTCATGAGGCAAACGCTCTTGTTCTCAGGTTTGGAAGCCATCTCATATAATATAAATAGAAAGCGTCCTGACCTTAAACTATTTGAATTCGGGAAAACCTATCATAATTTTCCTTCAGGCAGAGAAGAGCATAAACATTTAACCCTTTTTGTATCCGGGAATAGAACTACTGAAACATGGAATACGGCCATTAAAACTACCGACTTCTTTTACGCAAAAGGAATAATAAACTCGGTTTTGGATCGCTTAGGCTTCAAAAAGACATCATCAGCACCTGTAAAATCGGATATGTTTTCTGAAGGCTTGACTATTCAATGGGCCAAGAAAACCATTGTTGAATTTGGTGTTGTCAAGAAATCCATACTAAAGCATTTTGACATTAACCAAGAAGTAATTTATGCCGATTTTAATTGGGATATGCTGGTTGATAATGTGGAGTATCAAAAAATTCAATTCTCAGATTTACCTAAATACCCAGAAGTACGTCGTGATTTCGCCTTGTTATTGGATGATTCTGTGACTTTTAAGGAAATTCATACCATTGCGAAACAAAGCGAGAAAGAACTTCTTAAGGACGTAACTCTATTTGATGTTTATGAAGGTGATAACTTGCCAAAAGGCAAGAAAAGTTATGCGGTTAGTTTCACTTTATTAGATGAGCGCAAGACACTGACGGATAAGCAAATTGATAAGATCATGAATAAGTTGCAAGCGAATTTCGAAAAGCAACTTGGTGCTGAATTGCGATAGTTTTCTATTTTAGGTTTTTAAAATCATATTACATATTCTAATGCTTATTAAGCGAACCAACATTCAATCCAAGCTCAAGCACTTGCAAGAGGCATCGTTAGATTCTGATAATATCATGCAACAGGTTAAGGCTATACTTGAATCTGAAGACCATACGGACATTCGTATTGCTAAAGAAATAACATCAAATCCAACAAGGGTCTCAAATGCTTTTAATTTTGAACTACTCGAAACTGAACATATCTATCATATTGATTCGATAAAGACAATTTGTGTGAATTACCGTTTGCGTTTTCTCGATACGAGGTATTTTAAAGGCGAGATACCCAAAGAGGCGAAATCTAATGTAATAGCTCTAGAAAAGCAACATGGTATCGAATTGAAGGGATATAAAGTAATGGCGCCGTCAAAATTATTCAAACTCAACAAAACAGACGACCCGTTGCTCTTTGCTCCTATTGGGAATGATTATTTCTATATGATCCATTCTTGGGGGAATGACTTACATCCTTTGCGCAAATGGTTAATGTTACCATTTCGAAATATTGAAACTTTGGCTTTCACAACGCTAGTTGTAAGCTTTCTATTAACGTTTTTGGTGCCTGACGGGCTTTTTAGTCAAGAAACCTCATCAGCCGAATTTTGGATGTTATTCTTCTTCATGTTCAAGAGTATTGCTGCAATAGTTATCTTTTATGGAATTGCCTTAGGAAAGAATTTCAATACTGCTATTTGGAATAGTACTTATAACAAGGCTTAATTCACCCTGTTTTTCTCGAATTCATTATCTACTTGAGGTAATATGACTGTATCAATCTTATACACATTACCATTTGATAACAAGATATCTTGTTGTAATACTTTTATGGAGTACCCATTATCATCTTTAAGAAATAAGGTGTCTTCCTCGTAATAAGCCGTCAACTCAAGACCGCTAATGGTCATGATTCTTGCCTCTAATCCACCATTTTTATCGATGGCTTCAATAATACTTGATGCCCTTAGTCGTCCTCTTACTATATGATATGTAACAATGGAGCACAGTTTAACCTTGTTCTTAGGCTCAAATAACTCGGCTATGACCTCTATGGGAAATTGTTCGAAAGCTTTATTGGTTGGAGCAAATATGGTAAACTCCTCAAAGCTATCTAATTTATCGAATTCATCAGTGAGCTTAAGTGCATTTACAAAAGTTGTTAAGTCACTTGAATTTTCAAGATAAACGTGAATCTGCACGGAATTATTTTCTATATACTCAATAAACTCCTGAATTAATTGCGGTGTAACATGCTTAGGTTGCGCATACAACGTAACATTTATCATGCATAACAAAAATAAAGAGGCAAACCCTTTAAGCGCTATTTTTTTCAACAGTAACATATTGACAATTAATTTTTTAATCCCAACTTAAGATACGTATTTAAATGATTCTTATCAAGAATAATCGTTAAAAGTATAGAACAATTCGATAAGAATTTGATCGTATTAATCCTTGATATTAATTGAAAAAATCATTATCTTTAAGAGAAACAACCATTATGCATGATTCTGACTACATAAAAATATTTACTGGAAGTTTCGTAATCACTAAACTCATTATTTCTCGTTTAGAAGAAATTGGTATTTCTCCCGTAATCAAGGATGAGGCGGAGTCTGGCAGGTTAGCTGGTTTCGGGCCATCTATTCCTGGTATCCAAGAACTCTTCGTTCGTGAGGAGGAGTTAGATCAATCTGTTCCAATCGTGGAAGAAGTTCGTGCTAGTATGAGTGCCTAGATGGTTACGGCATACATTTTTTTCCGTAACTCTTTGATTTTTTCGTCTTGCATATACTCATCGAAAGTACTGTATCGGTCAATTACACCATGCGGTGTCAATTCTATGACCCTATTAGCCACAGTTTGTGCGAATTCATGATCATGGGTCGTAAATAAGATCGTCCCTTTAAAATTCTTCAATGAGTTATTAAAGGCAGTAATACTTTCTAGATCCAAGTGATTTGTGGGCTCATCCAACATCAATACATTGGCCCGCAGCATCATCATTCGGCTTAACATACATCGTACTTTTTCACCACCAGACAGAACATTGCTTTTTTTCAAGGCTTCTTCACCACTAAATATCATCTTCCCTAAGAATCCTCGGACATATACTTCTTCTCTTTCTTCTTCGGTTTGAGCCCATTGTCTTAACCAATCAACTAAGCTAAGAGTGTTTTTAAAAAATTCAGAATTATCCAATGGTAAGTATGATTGGGTCGTAGTGACACCCCATGTGAATTTTCCAGCATCCGCTTGTTCCTTTCCATTAAGTATTTGATAGAAAGCGGAAGTAGCTCTAGAATCTTTCGAAAAAACAACAACTTTATCACCTTTTGATAGATTGATATCCACTTTCTTGAATAATACGTCTCCATCTAGACCTGCTGACAGACCTTCTACATTCAATATCTGGTCTCCTGCTTCACGATCTCTTTCAAAAATGATGGCTGGATAACGTCGGCTAGACGGCTTGATGCCAGATATATTTAATTTACTGATCATCTTTTTTCTACTTGTAGCTTGCTTTGATTTAGCGACATTAGCAGAAAAACGTCTAATAAATTCTTCAAGCTCCTTTTTCTTCTCTTCTGCTTTCTTATTTTGTTGTGCTTTTTGCTTAGCTGCCAATTGAGAGGATTCGTACCAAAACGTATAATTCCCAGAAAAATGATTGATCTTACCAAAATCAATATCAGAGATATGCGTGCAAACAGCATCCAAGAAGTGACGGTCGTGAGAAACAACAATCACACAATTTTCATAATTAGCCAAGAAATTTTCTAGCCAGGTAATAGTTTCGTAATCCAGGTCATTGGTAGGCTCATCCATGATCAATACATCAGGGCTCCCAAATAATGCCTGTGCTAGTAAAACACGTACTTTTTGCTTACCATCTATGTCTTTCATCAAATTATAATGCAGGTCTTCCTTGATTCCAAGGTTAGATAGCATTGTTGCAGCATCACTATCGGCATTCCAACCATTCATTTCTTCAAAAATCACCTGTAATTCGCCAATTTTCTCTGCATTGGCGTCCGTATAATCTGCATATAAGGTATCTATTTCCGTTTTAATCTTGTATAAAGGCTTATTTCCAATGATCACCGTTTCAAGAACTGTATGTTCGTCGTATAAATTATGGTTCTGCTCTAAAACGGACATACGCTTCCCTGATTCTAAATGCACCTGACCAGACGTTGGATCTTGTTGTCCTGCTATAATCTTCAATAAGGTTGATTTACCAGCACCATTGGCACCTATAATACCATAACAATTACCATTGTTGAACGTCGTATTAACCTCATCAAAAAGAACACGTTTACCAAATTGAACAGAAAGATTAGAAACTGAAAGCATTTTGTTGTTTTTAAATTGGTTGCAAAAGTAGAAAAAAGCAAGTATAGCTTAAAATTAAAAGCATTATATATTAACTTTTAACAGCGCATTAACAGCAGAAGTAATCTTCAAAATATATTTTTGTTTGATATCTATCAGTATCTAACTATAGAGAGTTAATCCTTTATGAAGAAATTATTAATGCTTTTAGTAATGTCTTCAGTCTTTATGGGCTGCAAAAAAGACTTCGTTGATAGTAACAAACATGCATTTGTAGGAGGTGAGATCATAAATCCTAAATCCGACTTTGTAGTCATAAGTTCGGGAGAACGTGTTATTGATACAGTTAAACTCGACAATAATAACCGATTCCTTTACAAGATGAATGAATTGGTGGCGGGACTATACACATTCACCCATTCACCGGAAAATCAAATTGTTCTTTTAGAATCTGGCGATAGCTTGCACTTTCGTTTGAATACCATGGAGTTTGATGAGTCTCTTGTTTTTACCGGAAACGGAGCGAAAAAAAACAATTATCTTATAAATTTATTCCTTGAGAATGAGAGGGAACGGGAATCCATGTTAAAATTCAGCCAACTTCCACCCTCTGATTTCCGAAATAAGGTCGATTCGATCACCAATGCAAAACATGAGCGATTAAAAATATTTGAACGAAAGAATTCAACATCAGAAGTCTTTAATGAAATTGCCGACGCAAATATCCATTATTACAATTATGCGAGAAAGGAATTGTATCCCTTTGCATATTATGGCAACAATGAGTTGATAAATTTGAAATCATTACCAAGCGATTTCTATGATTTCAGGAAAGAGGTTGATTATAACAACGAAAATCTCCGGAACTATTTTCCGTATTACAGGTTTTTAGAATATCACTTTAACAATATTGCTTTGAGCAAGCATTTTAAGCATAGCCGTGATAGTGTATTTAAAAGAAACTCTTTGGACTACAACCTTGATAGACTCAATATCATTGATAGTCTTGTGCAGAGCGACTCGATCAAGAATAGCCATATGAGGCACACTGCGTGGGTGTTCCTTAATAGCAATAACAATGCTGAAGAGATAAGTCAATTTGTTGAAGTCTATCTAGAAAAAAGCACGAACGAAAGGCATAAAAAATATTTCGCCAATATGGCTCAAGGGGTTATGAAGCTGTCTCCAGGCACAAAAATACCCGATGTTACCATTATTGACCATCAAGGGAATGAAGCCTCTATTTCTTCTGTTATCAAGAAACCAACGGTTATTTATTTCTGGGCCTATGACATGAGAGATCACTTCAAAAGCACTCATAAAAAGGCCCATAAATTGAAAAAGAATTATCCCGAATTGGATTTCATGGCAATTAGTGCCGATGATATGTCTTCAGAAAAATGGATGACAACCTTGAAGCAATATAAATTTCCAATCGAAAATGAATATCGCTTTGCGAGTCCACAAAATGCCAAAGAACAATTGGTTATTAGCAGACTCAATAAAGTCATTTTAGTAGATAAAGACGGAATTATAGTTCATGCTAACGCGAATATGTCTAAACGGCAATTTGAAGAACAATTACTAGGGCTATTGAACCAATAACAAAAAAGGCACAATTGAATTGTGCCTTTTTTGTTTAATTTCCTTTCTTATAATCTGCCAAGAACTTAGCGAGACCAATATCGGTTAATGGATGCTTTAATAGGCCTTCAATAGAGCTTAAAGGTCCTGTCATCACATCAGCACCAAGTTTAGCACAATCGATCACATGCATGGTATGTCTTACTGATGCCGCCAAGATTTCTGTTTCAAATCCATAGTTGTCATATATCATTCTAATTTCAGAAATAAGATTCAAACCATCTGTAGAGATATCATCCAATCTACCAATAAAAGGAGACACATATGTTGCCCCAGCTTTAGCTGCTAATAATGCTTGACCAGGCGAAAACACTAAAGTCACATTGGTCTTTATCCCTTTATCACTAAAATATTTACAAGCCTTTATGCCATCTTTGATCATTGGTAGTTTGATGACGATTTGGTCATGCAGTTCGGCCAATGCTTCACCTTCTCTTACCATACCTTCAAAATCGGTAGAAATGACTTCGGCACTCACATCGCCATCTACAATATTACAGATGTCAACATAGTGTTTCAATATATTATCATGCCCAGTGATGCCTTCTTTGGCCATTAAAGATGGATTCGTCGTCACTCCATCAAGTACTCCAAGGTCCTGAGCTTCCTTGATCTGTTCTAGGTTAGCGGTATCAATAAAAAATTTCATGTATGTAGTTTGTTTTAGAGGTGTTGGATTCGGTTTCTCCTACGCTTAATGCTTCGGAGAATTTAGATGCGAATTTACGATTTAAAGCCTTCTCAAAAAGTCCAAGTACGCACTAAAAAAAAATTGTTTTCAACGATCTGTAGATAACTGACAAGCCCCTAAAGCTTGTAATGATTCATCAGTATGTTCTCATACACTTTGTCCGGTAAAAGCCGTTTAAGAACAATAGAGAACTTCTGTAGAAAAGTGCCTACTTTATAATGACCCTTGGGGTTTTTCGTGTTGATTATCTTGTGAATTACTTTGGCCATTAGATGCGGATCCAGTCCTGCATCTACATGCTCATCCATCATCTTGAGCGTGTTTCCGTAGGACTCTTTATATGGGGAATCTTCTTTTACTGGCGCGTGATAGCGACCTGAGGCTATATTAGTAGCAAAATCACCAGGTGCCACATTCGCCATGTGTATGTTGAAATTTTTAAGTTCCATTCTGTAGGCCTCTGTAAGAATTCCCAAAGCACTCTTACTGGCGCTGTATACGCCTCTATAAGGTAGGCCCATGTATCCTGCAATGGATGTGATATTTATTATTAGTCCAGACTGCTGTCTACGCATTTGAGGCAATGCAGCTTTTATAACATTTATAGGTCCAAAAAAATTGGTCTCGAAATTATTCTTGATCTCAATTTCTGGGATTTCCTCTATAGGACCTGTGATTCCTACACCTGCATTGTTTATTAGGATATCGATTCCTCCTGCTTCTGAAATGACCTTATTTACACAGGTCTCAATTACACCAGAATCAGTAACCTCCAAACCTATTATCGGGAATTTACTATCAAGATATTTTTCCGGATTCCTACTGGTGCCATACACAGTAAATCCTTTATCAGTTAGATACTCACCAATGGATTTTCCTATTCCGGATGAACCTCCAGTGATAAGAACGACTCTTGACATATGGACATTTTATTGAAGTTAGTTTCTCAAAAATACAATAATAAATAGGAAAGAAAGAGATACCAATTTAGTGATGAGATTCCTGCCTTCGCAGGAATACATTCAATCAACAAGCGCTTTTTCGCTACTCTTTAAAACCTTGGATTTCATGTACAAAAAATGGCAAGCTACCTACATCACACTGCTACGACCGTCGACCTTTGCTGCGTTCCCGCCCTGGAGGATTAAACAGGAGCTAGTTGTGTAGGACTTGCCGTTGCAAAGATACGTTAGTTTTAAATTTTTCACAATGATTTCATTATCTATTTAGAAATAAATACCTTGCCAAAAATTAACATGTACATGTCTTCATATAAACCCTTATTAATCTTGCTTTTAAGCTTATTCATAATCTCTTGCGGTAGTAATAATGGCCCTAAGAAAAGTGATTTCAATATAGTTACGAATGCTAAAGGAAATAATATGACCATTGGCGAAACACTTGATCTTTCGATTGCGAATCCAAAGAATCATGATGTGAAATCCGTAACCTATAAATTATCTGGCAAATCAATATCTGCTAATGAACTTCTAGATACCGAGAAGTTGGGTAAGCAAATTATTGAAGCCCTTGTTTCTTATGATGATAAGCAGGAAATAATAAAGCAGAACATTGTTATACTCAACAATGAAAAACCTAAAGTTTATAGCTATAAGATCATCAATGAATATCCTCATGATATTACATCGTATACACAAGGTCTCGAATTCTATAAAGGTCAGTTATATGAAAGTACGGGGCAATACAAAGAGTCCAAACTCCGAATTGTTGACTATAAAACAGGGAAACCTAAAAAAAATGTAAATCTTAGTGATACTTATTTTGCTGAAGGCATCACTATAGTTAATGATAAGGTCTATCAATTGACATGGCGAGAAAAAATTGGGTTCGTTTACAATGTCGAAACCTTGGAAAAGGAAAGCAGTTTTAAATACGGGCATAGTAAAGAAGGTTGGGGATTGGCGCACGACCCATCAGATAATACCATCTATCAATCTGACGGGACAGAATACATCTATGAATTGAGTCCTGAAACACTTACCGTCGATGATAAGATTCAAGTATACACCAATAAAGGTAAAATTGTCGGTATTAATGAGTTGGAATGGGTTGACGGAAAGATCTTTGCCAACCGGTATCAAAAGGACGGTGTGGCTATCATCAATGCACAAAACGGTGCTGTTGAAGGCGTTATTGATTTTTCGCCATTAAAGAAACTTGTAACCAAACACGACAAACTCGATGTCTTGAATGGTATCGCATACAACCCTGAAACCAAGACCCTTTTTGTAACCGGCAAGAAGTGGGACAAATTATTCGAGGTAGCAATACTTGAAAAGTAAACTATGCAAGTCTTCGAACAAACCATTACCGTAACACAAAACGACCTTGACGAACTCAATCATGTCAACAATGTGCGGTATGTGCAATGGATTAATGATGTCTCAAAAGCACATTGGTACAATAAAGCGACCCCAGATATGCTTAAATCTTATGTTTGGGTTGTTCTAAAACATCATATAGATTATAAAAATGCAGCTTTCTTTAATGATATGATAAAACTTAAAACCTATGTGATACTTACAAAAGGTGTCAAATCAATAAGAGTAGTAGAAATGTATAATGAGAATACAAATAAACTCCTCGTGAAATCTGAAACCAATTTTTGTTTGTTAACCAAAGCCACTCTAAAGCCAACGCGTATTCCTGAAGAAATTAGCAATTTGTTCAATTAAACTATAGAGAGATAATAAATCATAATTTCAAAAGTTATATTTTTAGCACTTAAAGTGCATTTATTTACCTTTACTGAATGAAAAAAAGCCTCTATTTTGTACTTACCCTTGTTTTTCTAATCTCTTGGAGTTCTTGTCGCAAGGAATTTGACCTTGCCCCAAGTACCGGAAACTTAGAATTCTCGAAGGACACAGTGTACCTAGACACTGTTTTTACTAATATTGGCTCTAGCACCTATAATCTTAAAGTATACAATAGAAGTAATAATGACCTTAGTATTCCAAGTGTCAGACTAGCATTAGGTGATGCTTCAGAATATCGCTTAAATGTTGATGGCATTCCAGGAAGGTCGTTTGAGGACGTTCAGGTGCTCGCTGAAGACAGCATATTCATATTCGTAGAAACTACCATTGACATTAATAACCTGCCCAATACGAATGGTGAATTCCTTTATACAGATGCCATAGAGTTTGATTCGGGTGGAAATCAGCAAAAAGTAGAATTGGTAACCCTAGTAAAAGATGCCACATTCATTTTTCCAGATCGCGATGGGTCTACAGGAATCATTGAAACCTTAACCCTAGATATAAATGGTGAATCGGTAGATACCGAAATACAAGGTCGTTATTTGGAAGATGATGAACTCAATTTTACCAATGAAAAACCTTATGTTATTTATGGATACGCTGCTGTTGGCGCTAATAAGACATTAACTTTCGATGCTGGTACTCGTGTTCATTTTCATGCAAATTCAGGACTTCTTGTAACCGATCAGGGAACTTTAAAAGTTAATGGTGAATTAAGCACTGACACTGAATTATTGGAAAATGAAGTCATTTTTGAAGGTGATCGTTTGGAACCCGGTTTTTCTGATGTGCCGGGACAATGGGGAACCATTTGGTTATTTCAAGGGAGTTTAGATAATGAAATTGAATATGCCACCATTAAAAATGCTACCGTGGGAATTGTGAGTGATAATGAACCAAATCCATTGACTACTGATAATAAATTAGTGGTTAGAAACACACAAATCTATAATTCTAGTAATTTTGGAATTTTGGCTAGGGCCACATCCATATTAGCCGAAAATATCGTCATCAATAATTCTGGCCAATCCTCCTTTGCAGGGACTTTAGGTGGTAAATACAATTTTACACATTGCACCATTACGAACTATTGGAACAACAGTTTTAGACAATTCCCTTCGCTCCTATTGAATAATTTCGTTCTAGATGAGAATAATAACGCAACTGTGAATGACCTAACAGAAGCCAACTTCACGAACTGCATCATTTATGGGAATGAGAATATTGAATTTCTGCTTGATCCGATTGAAGGTGCAGCATTCAATTTTAATTTTAATACAAGCTTATTAAGATTCAATGATCCCAATGGCAACTTTGATAGTAATCCTAATTATGATTTCTCGAACTCTACACTTTACAATAACATCATTACGGATGGGTCACCAGACTTCAAGGACTCAAGCCTGAACTTAATGATGATCGGTGAAGAATCTGCAGGAAATAACATTGGTGATGTCAATGCAGCTCTGCAAATACCTTTTGATCTATTGGGTGTTTCAAGAGTGACCTCTCCAGATATTGGAGCCTATCAAAGCATCGTTTTTGAGAACTAATCTTGTTTCTTCTGGTTTTTATAAAGTAATGAAGATCTAATAACCTCAATACTTGTTCCTCTCTTTTGTTAAAGAGAGGTGGATTTTTCCAAAAGAAAAATTCGGAGAGTTAGATAGTATATTAGAGCACAAAGTTTTAATAAAACTCCTCTTTCTTCTGATTTCTTATAAAAACAGAATTCATTCTCCTCTTAAATTTAAGAGGAGAATATGAACAAACTTATTCTATTTTCAGAAATTATTAAGCCACAACACTACTCGCAAACAAGGGTTTACCCTTCATCATCGCATTCACCTTATGACTAATAGCCTCTAACTTGGCTTCGTCTTCGTAATTCATAAGGGACTCATCTATCAATTCAACAATGGCTTCCATATCAGATTCCATAAGACCTCTAGTGGTTATCGCTGCTGTACCAACACGAATGCCAGAAGTCACAAATGGGCTCTTATCATCAAAAGGCACCATATTCTTGTTCACGGTGATCTCGGCGACACCTAAAGCATTCTCAGCATCTTTACCAGTAATGTTCTTGTTTCGTAGATCGATAAGCATCATGTGGTTATCTGTTCCTCCTGAAATGATATGATATCCTCTGTCCACGAATGCCTTGGCCATGGCTGCTGCATTTTTTTTAACCTGCAGCATATAGTGCATAAATTCATCTGTCAAGGCTTCACCAAATGCAATGGCCTTGGCAGCAATGACATGTTCTAATGGACCTCCTTGATTTCCTGGAAATACTGCCGAATCCAATAGTGATGACATTTTCTTCAAATTACCATTCTTTAATTTCAGTCCAAATGGGTTTTCAAAATCGGTCCCTATCATGATCATCCCACCACGCGGCCCACGAAGGGTTTTATGAGTTGTTGTTGTAACAATATGACAATGTTGTAATGGATCGTTCAAAATTCCTTTGGCTATAAGCCCTGCTGGATGCGATATATCTGCTAATAAAAGTGCACCTACCTTATCGGCCACTTCGCGGAAACGCTTGAAATCCATATCGCGAGAATATGCAGATGCCCCAGCAATGATCATTTGTGGTTTCTCTCTTGTGGCAATCTCTTCAAGTTTATCATAATCAATTGTACCTGTGCTCTTCTCTACACCATAGAAAACCGGATTGTAAAGTTTTCCAGAAAAATTCACTGGAGACCCATGCGTTAAATGGCCGCCATGAGACAGATCGAAGCCTAGAATCTTATCACCAGGTTTCAAACAAGCAGCAAAAACAGCTGTATTCGCCTGACTCCCTGAATGTGGTTGTACATTCGCCCATTCTGCACCAAATAAGGTCTTAGCACGTTCTATTGCCAGAGTTTCAACTTCATCGACCACGGCACAACCTCCATAATAGCGCTTACCCGGATAGCCTTCAGCATACTTATTGGTAAGTACTGAACCTGTAGCTTCCATCACTTGGTCACTAACAAAATTTTCAGATGCAATAAGCTCAATACCATTGAGTTGTCGCTCTTTTTCCGCTTGTATTAATTCGAATATTTGTTCGTCTCGTTGCATAAATTTTTCCTATAATTGAATATGTATCAAAAATAATGAATACATTAGTTTTATGTCACAAAAAACATATATTTACTTAGAAATTAATAACAACTAATCAACAATTGGTCATGCCTTTAACCGCAAATAATCCAGATCGTATTTCTTGGCTTCATGTCGGGAAG
>CBESOB010000035.1:0-17366 GCA_965530995.1 uncultured Flavobacteriaceae bacterium | reverse complement strand
TGCCATGCATCAAAAGCAATTTAGTGCAGAAGGGTTTGAATGGATCGATTATGGAGATGCTTCTAATTCAGTTTTAGTTTTCATGAGAAAAGGAAATAAAGCTTCAGATGACCTTATTATTGCTTGCAATATGACCCCTATACCTCGAGAAAATTATCGAATTGGATTGCCTAAAACGGGGAAATTAAAAGAAATATTTAACAGCGACCTGAAAAAATACTATGGCTCTGGAGATTATAAAAACGCGAATGTGTCTGCAGAAAAAATAGAACATCATTCTAGGTCTTTATCTACTGAAATAACAATACCGCCTTTAGGAATGATTGTTCTTAAATACGTAAGAACAAAAAAATAATTACTTGATATTATAGCGAATTTCTATGAATTCATTTAATACGCTATTCGAAAACGTTATAGTTAATAAGAATTCGCAAAACTTGTCTTCATAATGTTTTATTTGAATAAACAATTGCTTTTTTTTACGTTTCGAAAAAGAAATTTTTATGATTACCAATACAGAACTAGAATACAAAGGGAATCAAGTCCCTTCGCAAATAACTTCATATAAAAAAAACATTGACACCTTACGCTTTGAGACTGCCAATAATGTGGTGCTCGAACTAACCGTCTTAAGGGATAGTGTTATTAGGTTTCGGTATTCAACCACTTTAAATTTTGATAAAGATTTCTCCTATGCCATAACCCAATATGCTAGCACAGGATATAACCATTTAGAAATTACCGAAGAAGAAGAGCGTTATATAATAACCACTCAAAAGTTGATTTGTCATGTTGAAAAACTAGATTTAAGAGTATCGCTTTATGATGCTGCGGACAAAACACTTATTAATCAAGACGAATTAGGGTTTCATTGGGAGGAAAGCTATCAATATGGTGGTAACATCGTGAAAATGAGTAAAACCACCTTCGACGGTGAAAGTTACTACGGGCTTGGTGACAAACCTGTTCACTTAAACTTAAAAGGCAAGCGTTTTGAAAATTGGGTAACCGATTCTTATGCTTATGGAAAAGACACAGACCCCATTTATAAAACCATTCCTTTTTACACAGGGCTGCACCACAAAAAAGCGTACGGTATATTTTTCGACAATACATTTCGTTCGTTCTTCGATTTCGCGCACGAACGTAAAACGGTGACAAGTTTCTGGGCACAAGGAGGCGAAATGAACTACTATTTTATTTATGGTCCCAAAATGTCGGATGTAGTTGCAAATTATACTGATCTTACAGGAAAGCCACATCAATTACCGCCAATGTGGGCATTGGGATATCATCAGTGCAAGTGGAGTTATTACCCTGAATCAAAAGTAAAAGAAGTAACCTCTAAATTCAGGGAGTTACAAATACCCTGTGATGCTATATATTTAGATATAGATTATATGGAAGGCTTTAGGTGTTTTACTTGGAATAAAAAGTACTTTCCAGACCCAAAACGTATGGTAAAAGAACTATCTGATGATGGATTCAAAACTGTCGTGATCATTGATCCAGGTATCAAAATAGATAATGAATACTCTGTATTTAAAGAAGCACTTGATAAAGATTACTTCTGTAAGCGTGCTGATGGCCCTTATATGAAAGGTAAGGTCTGGCCTGGAGAGTGTTATTTTCCGGATTTTACCAATCCTGAAGTTCGTGATTGGTGGTCGGGTCTATTTAAAGAACTTATAGAAGATACTGGTGTTCGCGGAGTCTGGAACGACATGAACGAGCCAGCGGTTATGGAAGTGCCAAACAAGACATTCCCTGATGATGTTCGTCATAATTATGACGGTAATTATTGTAGCCATAGAAAAGCGCATAATGTATACGGTATGCAAATGGCCAGGGCCACATATCAAGGCCTGAAAAAGTTCGCTTATCCTAAACGTCCTTTTGTCATTACTAGAGCAGCTTATTCTGGCACCCAACGATACACGTCTAGCTGGACTGGTGACAACGTTGCTACATGGGAGCATCTTTGGATTGCCAATGTGCAAGCACAACGCATGGCTATGTCTGGGTTCTCATTTGCAGGAAGCGATATTGGTGGATTTGCCGAGCAACCGGATGGCGAATTATTTGCAAGATGGATTCAATTGGGTGTTTTCCATCCATTCTGTAGGACGCATTCTTCAGGTGATCATGGGGAACAAGAACCATGGATGTTTGGTGATGAAATTACCGGAATCGTTAAAAAATTCATTGAACTTCGTTATCAGTTACTACCATACCTGTACACGTCGTTTTGGCAGTATCTTGATGAAGGAATACCCATGATAAAATCTTTGGTTCTATATGACCAAGAAGACGTACAAACCCATTATAGAACAGACGAATTTATTTTTGGTGACAAAATATTCGTATGCCCCATCATTGAGCCTAATTCTAAAGGAAGGCGTCTTTATTTACCAAAAGGCAACTGGTATAATTACTGGAGCAACAAGCTTGTAAAGGGTGGTCAAGAAATGTGGGTAGATGCTGATATTGATAGTTTGCCGATTTTCGTGAAGGAAGGCGCTATCATACCCAAGTATCCTATTCAGCAATTTGTTGATGAAAAAGAGTTTGATGAAATCACATTGGACGTTTATTATAAAAAAGGTAAGGAAAACTCACTGCTTTTTGATGATGCACACGATGGCTATGATTATACTAAAGGGAGATATAGTTTAAGAACTTTCAAGTTGACCGGTAAATCTAATGAGCTTATAATACAACAACATAAGGCTGGGAAATACAATACATCATACACAAAGTTTAAACTGAATCTTCATGGCATTCCATTTAAAATATCGAAGCTGCAGATAGATAGAGAAGTAATCTCTTTTGAAGATGCAAAAGTAAATGGGGGCAACACGTTTACAATTGACAAGGATTTTACAGAATTACATATTATGTAATATTTGTTACCCAATCTAATTATCCCAACTCTTTTCAACATCCAAGGGCTTTCCTAGATACACCAATTGCCAGTTTTTCCCAATGGAGTCTATTTCTTTGTTATGAGCGGAGATAATATGAAGTTCGTCATTATCGTCTTTAATGAACAAAGGAATAATATCCTTGTCACTGTTTGTGATTTCTACTAATTTTTGATAATGTTCTTTGTGTTTTAATTCAATTTCTTGGATGGACGGATACTTATTGGTTGCTTGGATCAAGGTGTTATAATCATCGGTGTGTGAAAACAATCCTTCTTTTGGGTTGTTTGTATGGTCATTCATTTCTTCTGTAGTTACCAATCTGAACGATCCATTTTCGCCAAATTGCTTACTAAATTTATTGATGGCATATTTATTAATATCCGGACTCCCTGTTAGCGCCATTAAGTAACCTACATCATTCAACTCGATATTATCCATTAATTGGTCTGAGTAGATATTCGTGTTAATTGCCTCCAGCCCTAATTCTTTTGATTTACGTATATTGGTTTCATTGCTATCAATAAGCACAACATGCCTACCATTACTCTCTAAATAGTGTCCTAATAATCGAGAGATTTTAGAAGCACCTACTATTAAAATACCTTCAGATTTTCTGAGAAACACGCCAACAATTTTAGCAAAAAGTCTCGCTGTTGTTGCATTAAGTAAAACAGTACCTAAAACTATCATAAATACAAGCGGTGTTATATACTCGGCACCTTCAACCCCTTGCTTAATTAATTTTTCTCCAAAAAGAGAGGCAATTCCTGCTGCGACAATACCTCTAGGACCGACCCAGCTTATAAACAACTTTTCGTTAAATTTTAAACTTGAACCCTTAGTGCTCAAAAATACAGCCAAAGGTCTTATAACAAAAACCACAACAGCAAATAGAATAGCCGTTTGCCAATTATATAGTAGTAGTAAGTCTTCAATATCAATATTCGCTGCCAATAAAATAAACAGTATTGAAATTAATAGAACGCTTAAAGATTCTTTAAAATATAGTAGTTCTTTTAAGTTCTGGAGTTTGCTATTTGCTAAAACCATTCCCATGACTACAACAGCTAAAAGCCCTGATTCGTGCGCAAATATTTCCGATTCAACGAAAACAAGCAATACAGTAGATAAAGACACTACATTTAGCAAGTAATGAGGGATAAACTTTTTATTTATTGCAAAAGCCAGCGCATGGGCAAAAGTAAATCCAAAGGTTGTTCCGAAAAGTAAAATTTTTCCAAACTCAATCAAAGCAGTTTTAGTAAAACCTCCACCGCCACCAACGCTAATAAATTCAAAGACCAATACTGCGACCAAGGCGCCAATTGGATCAATTAAGATGCCTTCCCATTTCAATACTGCGGACACATCTTTTTTGAGAGGAATATTCCTTAAAATTGGCGTGATAACTGTTGGTCCAGTTACAATAATAAGACCGGCGAACAAAAAAGATAACTCCCAGCTTAAGTTAAAGGTGTAATGAGCTACAATGCCAGCGCCAAAAAAGGTAATGGCAGAACCTATCGTAATCAGTTTGGTGATGACAGGGCCAACATTTTTTACCTCATGGCTTTTAAGTGTTAATCCCCCTTCAAATAAAATAATACTAATGGCTAGAGAAACAAAGTCATACAATCCTTCTCCAGGAAAAAGACCTTTTTTTCCATTCCAAACAGGTTCAATCCATTTAGTGCCGTCATCTGAAAAGAATTCGGCATAAATTGGACCTACTAGCAATCCGATTAGTATTAAAGGTAAAATTGCAGGAATCTTAAATTTCCAAGCAAACCACTGTGCCAATATACCCAGTATTATTATACCTCCTAATTCTAACATTCACTAAATTTTGGCATTAAATTACTAATTAATAAGAATAGTCTGGTCTTTATGAAAATTTTAAGCCTCTTTCATTGTCAATCTCAAGACCGAACAGGCAGATTTTTCAACAAATTTGTCCTTACCTGTTCCAAAAAGCACACTGATCCAATTGTCTTTTTGAGGTGTCCCTAGAATAAGCAGGTCATAACTTGCAGACGCTTTAGAAATTGCTTCAATAGAATTATTAGAGCGTATGATTACAACTTCAGATTCTGATTTTGAAGAAATCAAGAGCTCATTGGAAGATTCAATAATGTCTACCAGGTCCTTATCTGAAACGTCTTCGGGTACCACTCTTAATAACGAGAACGAAGCGTTATAGAATTGCCCGATTCGATCAGCTACTTCAATGAAATTCTTGTCATTCTTTCCGGGACGCAAGGCAATGAGCACTTTACTGATGTGGCGCACTCCATTATCCTTGAATAGCGCGAAATTAGAATTGATGTGGGTCAATAACCATCCTATAGGATTACTAATCAGGATGCCGCTTCTAGCTCTTCCGTTCCAACCCACAACTAACCAATCGCAATTAGTTTGGTCACTTAATTCGTGAATGGTGTCTGACATATTATGTGTCACTACCGATTCAAAGTCAATATCAATGTTCTTTGAGGCTTCCAATATTGAGAATCGCCTTGCCAACGAATTGATTTTTGGGTTTTCCTCGATCATGGCGTCCAAGAATGTTTGGTTTGGCACTTCGGTGATATGTACTGCTTGTAAAGTAGTTTTGGCATTTAGTGCGGAACCAATTTCAACAAGCATTTCTGGTGAGGTCTCATTACCCAGTAATGGCACTACAACACCCGCATCCTTAACTAGCTCTCCATCTAAAAAGCCTTCATCGATTATGATGTTGTCGTCAATTAAGTGTTTTTCCGCGTTCTTCTTTTTGTATAACAGATAAAGGGCTGGCCTGTGTCCGTATTTTCTAAGAACCCCTGTTCGTGATGTTTTCGAACCATACTTAAAATAAATCAGGATACCGAGAACGGTTATAGCTAAAATCGCCAATAAGGGCATTACTCCTAGGAAGACCAAAAGTACGATTCCGCTAATGATCCCGAATATCTGTATAAATGGATAAAAAGGTGATCGGTATGTAGGTTTGTACCACTGTGTCGATGTTTCTCTTAAAACAATAACTGCAAAATTAACCAAAATAAACATCATCACTTTAAAGGCGCTGGCGAGTTTCGCAATCTTGACCACATCAAGCAAGACAATGACCAATCCCATTGCAATGCAGGTCATGATTATAGTACTAATGGGCGTGAGGTATTTAGAGTGAATTTTCGTCATGAACCTTGGCAATAATTTATCTCTTGCCATGGCAAACGGAAATCTTGAAGATGCTAATACTCCCGAATTTGCCATAGATATTAAGGTAATAACACCAACACCCGCCGCTATATAGCCAATGTATGTGCCTCCAAGTAATTTGGAAACTGTATGAATTGGCCTGATATCTGTTTTTAATTCTTCCAAGGGAATGTTTCCAACCAAAACGAAGGCTACAAAAACATAAATAACAGTAATGATTACCAATGATAGCATCATCGCAATAGGAAGGTTCCGGCTTGGGTTTTTAATTTCTCCGGCAATCGCCGCAATTTTTGTAACTCCAGCATATGATATATACACAAAGGCCACTGTAGAAATAAGACCATAATTACCATCAAGTAAAAAGGGATCTAATAATTCAGGCTTTACATTAGGAAGTCCAAAGATTAGAACCAAACTCAAACTAATAAGACTAATGACAACAATTACTATTTGAACCTTTCCGACCTTTTTTACTCCAAAAATATTAAGGAACAATATTATAAGTAAAAAGAACAATGCAATATACTTTGTATAGCCTGCATCAATTTTTACCAAAACCGAAAGATAGGCGCCAAAACCAACTAGGGCAAAAGAGCTTTTTAAGAGCAGTGACAACCACAGACCTATGCCAGAGATCGTTCCAAAAATCGGTCCGAAAGCGCGCTCAATATAAACATAAGTACCTCCAGACGACGGCATGGCTGTAGCCAATTCTGATTTTGAAAGCGCCGCCGGCAAAATACAGATAGCAGCAAGTAAATAGGCAAGCCAAACCGACGACCCTGTTTTAGCGGCTGCCAATCCAGGAAGAACAAAAATTCCACTACCCAACATACCGCCAATACTAATGGCAATGACCGATGTAAGGGATAGGCTTCTTTCGAGTTTCTTCAAATTATTATAATATAATCCGAAAATAGGCTTTTTTTTGTTAGTCTTAAAATCAAAACAATTTCTTAAGGCCATGGTATTTTTCGCTCGGTTTTCATATTTTGCAATACTATGAGACTATATCCCATAAATGCTGGTAATTTCAAACTTGACGGTGGCGCCATGTTTGGTGTTGTCCCTAAATCACTTTGGCAAAAGACCAACCCTGCCGATACTAATAACATGATCGATATTGCGGCGCGTTGCTTATTGATTGAAGACGGAAAACGCCTCATACTGGTTGATACCGGAATGGGCAACAAACAAAGTGATAAATTCTATGGATATTATTATCTCTGGGGAAATGATTCAATAGACGCTTCATTAAAAAAATATGGTTTTCATAGAAATGATATTACTGATGTTTTCATGACGCATTTGCATTTTGATCATTGTGGAGGTAGCGTCCAGTGGAACAAAGACAGAACTGGATACGAACCTGCTTTCAAGAACGCTACTTTCTGGAGCAATGAAGACCATTGGAAATGGGCAACACAGCCTAACAAACGAGAAAAAGCTTCTTTTTTGGTCGAGAATATAATGCCTATGGAACAAAGTGGCCAAGTGAAATTCACTGCGCTTCCTAAACAAGATATTATCAAGGATTCCGCATTGGGCTTTGGTATTTTCTTTGCGAACGGGCATACCGATAAACAAATGATCCCAATGATAGCTTATGAGGGGAAAACCATTTGTTTCATGGCCGATTTACTTCCAACAGCTGGGCACATACCAATTCCATTTGTCATGGGTTATGACACAAGGCCTTTACTCACCTTAGACGAAAAAGAAAAATTCTTGAATCTCGCTGCAAAAAATAATTATTACTTATTTTTGGAGCACGACGCCCATAACGAAATTATTACTGTTAAACATACTGAAAAAGGCGTTCGTTTAAACGAAGTATTCAGCTGCAAGGATATTTTTTAAAACATTAACGAATTTATTACAAATGAAACATTTTAAATCGCTTGCCCTGTCGATTTCAGCTGCCGTAATCATCTCTAGTTGCGGTGGTCCTTCAGAAATCTTAAGTACCCCTATTGAAAATATTGATAACACCCCAATAAAAGAGCAAGAATTAACAGAAAAGGAAAAGCAAACCTGGGGTCACCTCGACTTGGTAAAGGATACCGTACCAGGAATGAGTATTGATAAGGCTTATTCCGAAATATTAAAGGGGAAAAAAGGTCAACAAGTAATTGTTGCCGTTATTGATTCAGGCATCGATATTGACCATGAAGATCTTGATGGTGTTATATGGAAAAATAGCGGTGAAATTGCCGGAAATGGTATTGATGACGATAAAAATGGATATGTAGATGATATTCACGGATGGAACTTTCTTGGCGATTCTTATAATGAACAATTGGAAATGACAAGAATTGTATCCAAGAAAATGACCTCTCATCCAGCATATGCTGAAGCGCAGGCTGATCTTCAAAAGAAAAAAACCGAAACCCTTTCAATCCAACAAAACATTGACGCCTTGCTGCAACAAGTGCCTCCGGCTCAAGAAACTTTGCGTAATCAATTGAAAAAAGACACCTATTCAAAAGAAGATGTCATGACGATCAACGACCCAAACAACCAAGCTTTGATGCAGGCTAAAAACATTCAGATGTGGTTGTACGATAGAGACCTGACACTTGCGGATATTGAAGAGTATGCCGAAAGCGTGACGGAACAGCTTAATTTCAATTTAAACACCGAGTTTGACGGTAGATCGATTGTTGGAGATAATGTTGATGACATTAAGGATCGTAACTATGGTAATGCCAACGTAAAACCAGTGAAAAAAACTGAAAGTCATGGGACTCATGTTGCCGGAATAATTGCTGCTGAGCGCAATAACGGTAAAGGCGTTAATGGTGTTGCGAACAATGTGAGAATTATGTCGGTTAGGGCGGTTCCTAATGGAGACGAGTATGATAAAGATATCGCATTAGGAATCAGATATGCCGTTGATAATGGTGCAAAAATCATTAACGGAAGTTTTGGCAAAAGCTATACAACACATAGCGATTGGGTGCACGAAGCCATTAAATATGCAGAAAGCAAAGATGTATTATTCGTACACGCAGCAGGTAACGATAGCGAAAATATAGACGTTACACCTACTTATCCCAATGATAATGTAAATGGGGCCGAAATTTCTGCCAATTATATTTCAGTTGGAGCGCTTGACCCTAAATATGGATCTAAATTAGTGTCAAATTTTTCAAATTACGGGAAGACCAATGTTGATGTATTTGCCCCAGGTGGGGAAATATATTCCACTATGCCAGAAAACGAATATAAAACGCAGGGAGGGACCTCAATGGCGGCTCCGGCAGTAGCAGGTATTGCAGCGCTTATTAGGTCTTATTACCCAAAATTGAAAGCCTCACAAGTAAAACAGGTCATTATGGATTCTGGACTACCCTTAAAGGCTAAAGTCGTTGTTGGAGGCGACCCAAATAATGTGAAGCCTTTTGCTGACCTTTCAAGGTCCGGTAAATCTGCAAACGCTTATAACGCGCTTGTGATGGCCTCTCAAATTAAATAATACCATGAAAAAATGAAAAAAGTACACACTGGTCTCGTTGCAATTTTTATTGTTGCACTAGGCTGTAAAGGAACGAAAGACGTCGTTGTAGAATCACAAATGAATACTTCGGGATATTGGCAGCAACATGTCGACTATACCATGGATATCGATGTAGATGCTGAGAATTTTCGTTACAAAGGCAAGCAAACCTTGGTCTACACTAATAATTCGCCCGATAATCTTGATAAGGTCTTCTATCATTTATATTTCAATGCGTTTCAACCGGGCAGTGAAATGGATGTGCGTTCTCGCACCATTTCAGATCCAGATAGAAGGGTAAAAGACAGGATAAGTAAGTTGAAACCTGATGAGGTCGGCTATATCAAAGTAAATTCCCTCAAACAGAATGGCAAGATGATATCGTATGAAACAGTTGGGACCATATTAGAGGTCAAACTTAACTCACCAATACTGCCCGGCGAAAAGGTAACATTTGATATGGAATTCGATGCTCAAGTGCCTGTTCAGATTCGTCGTTCTGGAAGAAATAATAATGATGGAGTTGACTTTTCGATGACTCAGTGGTATCCAAAATTAGCAGAATACGATTTTGAAGGCTGGCATGCCGACCCTTATATAGCTCGAGAATTCCATGGGGTTTGGGGAGATTTTGATGTTACTATTCACATAGATAAGGATTATGTGATTGGTGGAACTGGCTATCTACAAAATCCTAATGAAATTGGTCATGGATACCAAACGGGAAATGTATCTTCTTCAAAAGGCAATAAATTAAGTTGGCATTTCAAAGCCCCTAAAGTACATGATTTTACATGGGCGGCAGATCCAGATTACGTACACGACACAGCGCAAGTACCTAATGGGCCAATGCTTCATTTTTTTTATAAAAAGGACCCTAAAGTAACCGATAATTGGAAAAAACTTCAACCCAAGGCCGTTGAGTTAATGAATTATTTCAGTAAGAATATTGGTGAGTATCCATATGAACAATATTCATTTATTCAAGGAGGGGATGGTGGTATGGAATATGCTATGTGTACCCTTATTACCGGGGGAAGTAATTTCAACGGATTACTAGGCACCGCCTCCCATGAGTTGGCACATACCTGGTTTCAATTTCTATTAGCATCAAATGAAGCCAAACACGAATGGATGGATGAGGGGTTTGCTAGTTATATTAGTGCACACGCCATGGATGAGGTATTAGGTCGAAACAAACCCAATCCTAATTCTGGGTCCTATAAGGGATATCTAGGATTGGCAACATCGGGCAGGGAACAAGCACAAACAACCCATGCAGACCGCTATGCATACAATCGTTCTTATGGTGCCTCCGCATATAGCAAAGGGGCTGTTTTTCTGGCGCAATTGGGCTATGTGATCGGCGAAGAAAACTTGAAAAAAACCTTGAAAAAATATTTTAATGATTTCGTTTTCAAGCACCCTACGCCAAACGACATCAAGCGTTCTGCAGAAAAAGTATCTGGCCTAGAACTGGATTGGTATTTAATGGACTGGACACAGACCACAAATACAATTGACTACGGTATAAAATCGGTTGAAGAAAACAACGGAATTGTCTCTATTCAATTAGAACGAATAGGGTTAATGCCTATGCCAATTGACCTAGAAGTTGAATACGCCGATGGCACAAAAGAGCTATTCTACATACCTTTACAAATGATGCGAGGTGAAAAACCAAGTAGCGTTCCAAGAAAAGTACTCAATGATTGGGCTTGGGCCTATCCTACCTATACCTTTAGCATAAACAAGTCTAAAAACGACATTAAGTCCATTGTCATAGACCCCAAAGAAATGATGGCGGATATAAATAAAAAGAACAATACGTTCTAAAGGACTATTAATAGCCTTTAAACCAAAATTGGTTTTTATACATGTCCATTTTTGAGGCCCTTTCTCGGTTATGCAATCTAATGTGGTCCTTATTGATTTGCCTATTTCTATATCCCAATAGATGAAATATGGGTTTTACCAAGAATTTAGTAACCTTAAGATCTGCCACTAATGCCGTTTTGTCGCTATTTTCCCAATTGATCCCAGGAAAAAACGAAAGTAAATTGTCCAATTTTAAATTTCTGATCAAAAGCGATATCTTTAAATAAATAGGCTTGATCTTCTTTATGATGAAAAACCCTTCCTTGCCTTCTCGTTGGTATAATGGCATAAAAATTCGTCCAGAATAATTTGCTTGTATAGGCATCAAATTACTTGTGGCAAGAACGACTTCTTTCTCGATATTTTGAAAGCTACGGAAACCAGGCTGCATTTCAAAATTCTCATTTTTCGTAATGCTATAAAGGTCTATGACTTCAAATACATCCCTAAGCCCTTCTGATGCTTTTTTTAATTGATCAAAATAAATGTACTGCTCAGGAAAGTGAGTAGTTGAGGTATTACCAGCAAACAACAAGGCTAGATGAATAAATGCTATTGCATTTTCAACGGCTTCTTTTTCATCATGCTGTCCAGACTCAAATCCAAGAGAAACATACCCAAGTTCATTAATATAACTCAATAATGGCCCATTAAGGTGCTCTTCTATTCCCAATACAATAGGGACCGGAAACAAGCCTGAAAATTTCCTATTAATAGTGGCATCGTTTATAGTTATAAAAGGTATGGTCTTGCTTGATGTAGTATGGAGGTCAATAAAATAAAAAGGAGCTTTCTCAGTGTTTAATATGTCCTGAAGCAACCCAAATAAATCCACTTGTTCCTGCTCTTCTGGATTAAGGTTATGTTTCCTATCTAGAGAATTCAGGTGATTTGCTTCCCATATTCTATTCAGGTCCTCTTCAATAAATCTGCGTTTAGCCTCAAGTGCCTTTAGGTTTCCACATATACCATATATGGTTCCCTCAATAAGGTGTTTACTTTTCTCGAGTTTTTTTAGTTCCTGCTCAAGAGCAAGAACACCAGCCGGCTCATTGCCATGAATACCCGCAAAAAATACAATTGTTGGGCCATTAGGGTTGCCTTCTATTTTGTTTATTATCCTATTCACGGATATCGTTCGATCTAGTGCCATGCTATGAACCTGTGTCATTTAAATATATAAGTCATTAGATGTCACTATGCCAATCAATTGCTTGCCCTTAACAACGGGAAGGCAGTTAATGTTTTTTTCTTTCAATGCCTTTCGAGCCTCATCTAAACTTTCATACTGATTAATAGTATAGACATTGGTTTTCATTACGCTTTTGACAGCTCCTTTAAGTTTCTCATCATCGCCCTGTAATGATTGAACATCGGTCCAAGTTAATAGGCCTGCCAATTCCCTATTGTTTTTAATGACAGGCATATGGTGAATGTTTTTCCAGACCATAATGTTTATGACTAGTTCAAGACTGTCATTCTCATCAACTGAGAAAATATCTGAATTCATGACATGTTTAACTATTAGCTTGTCTTCAAATAAGGATTTATCGTTTGCTAAATTTGTATTCCAGGTGCAAACGGGATAGTCTTTTACTTGTTTATTGTGCATAAATGCCGTCATGTTCTGCAGTGCCTTAAATGGTTTTTGGGTTTTTAGCAAATTGCGATAACTCTTTATCATCCATTCTGAGCCATTGTTTGATTGGACTCGATTTTCGATTACGGTTAAATAATGTTCTGCATCTTTTGGCAATATACCCATACTGTATAGTCCTTTGAAAGCTATTGGCAACAATTCATCAAGAATTAATTGCGACGCTGTTATGTGTTTGTTATTCCAGTAGAATTGTGTTTTCATCCCGTAACGCGCAGCACTGAAAAAATTGGATTTCACATCTTTGAAATCCATATTTTTATGAATGTCGTCATATTTTTTTGGTTTCCCTCTCATAACGCCAACCCAAAACATGAAGTTCGCAATCTCGTCTGTGACCGTAGGACCTGATGGAATGTACCTGTTTTCTATTCGTAGATGTGGTTTACCGCCACCAACGCCGTAGCAAGTCCTGTTCCATCGATATACCGTTCCGTTATGCAAATTCAAGGCTTTCAGTTTTGGGATTTCCCCATTTCTCAACATTTCAACACTGTTATTTTGGAATTCTGAAGTAATTAGACTCCTGAATCTTGATACATTATCCTTGAAAATGTCTGTGACCGATCCCGTAGCCCATTCGTTACCAAAACTAACTCTTGCTTGCTTCTCATTTAATAAAAATGAATTGGCTCTTGTGTCCACACTTTGTGTAAACAAGGCTATTCTAGTCTCGCTCCAAAGTTCTTTACCAAATAACAAAGGAGAGTTCGTACATGCGCTTAATATTGGTCCAGAAATAGCTTGTGCCCAGTTATAGTCTTCAACATAGGTGTCTGGATCAATTTGAAGATGCATTTGAAAACTTGTATTACAGCCTTCTAACATGACGCTATCATGAACCAAGTTCAATTCGTCCACTCCTTTTATATGAATGTTAAAATCTTGCTTTCTAGATTCCTTTATAGCTTCATTCAACACGAAATAACGGTTGAATGGTGTCATGCTTTCAAGGCTTATTTTTTTAAGGGTTAATGTCGGTAATATCCCTGTCAATAAAATTTTAGAGCCACTCTTATTTGCTGATTTTTCAGCTTTGCTCAATAAACCAACAAGTTGATTGTGTAACTTTGAAAAACAATCTGTCTTGAGCTCCAATGGATCTAGATTGATCTCCAAATTAAAATTACCGATTTCTGTGGTGAAGTGTTCGTCATTAACATCCTCTAAAATTTCAACGGCATTGTCACTGGGCAAAAACTCATTGTTTACCAAACAAAACTCTTGTTCGGCGCCAATACGAATAGGTGATTTTTCAATAAGACCCTCCTGAATCATAATTTCAAGAGCTTCTATATCCTTCATGAGTTGATGAATATAGCTCGCTTTATCCTTTGCGCTCGAAAGTTTTTCTACTTTTAATTCTCCCATGCCTTTTTATACTGTTTCGAGGGCTCAAGATAAAACAAGGCGGTGTCACAAAATATGATTTATGTCATACTGCATTACTTATGAAAGCCTAGTAATTATTACATTTGAAGCTATGTCTCAATCATTTGATAAACAAGAAAAATTAAAAAGCGAAAAAGCTATTTCAGATCTGTTTCTAAAAGGGAGGTCTGTATCTCAATACCCTTTACGATTATTCTTTGATAAATATGAGCTCCCTGAAAATTCAAAAACTAAAACTGCTGTTTCAGTCAGTAAGCGCAATTTTAAGAAGGCCGTTGACAGGAATCTTATAAAACGCTTGCTAAGAGAGGCTTACAGGATAAATAAATCAGGGCTTTTTAACAATACCAATGGTGAATATGCGTTTATGATTTTGTATATTGGAAAAGATATTCCAGATTTTGACTTTATAAACACCAAACTAAAACTGCTCTTCGGTAAATTTTCTGCCATTGTTTCCGAAGAAGAAAAATAACACCATGAAAAAGCTATTGAAAAAACGTGTGGTCGTTTTGATGCTCGCCACTATAATTCTGTTTACGGGAACTGCCTTTAAAAGCGATTTTTTTGAAATTGCCAAACAGATAGAAATATTCACTACGCTTTTTAAGGAACTCAACATGAATTATGTGGATGATACTAATCCGGCAGACTTAATGGATACAGCCATTAAGGGAATGCTCGATGATCTGGACCCATATACGCGTTATATGAACGAGCAAGATGTTGAGGCTGCACGAATTAATAACACAGGTGATTATACTGGAATTGGTGCGCGGATTAGAACATTGAAAAACAAGCTTGTGGTCATGGAGCCATACAAAGATTATCCTGCGGATAAGGCAGGTTTAAAAGCTGGAGATGAAATCATAAAGATTGACAACTTCACTGTATCTAACTACAAGGAAAATGCAGGGGATCTATTAAAAGGGTCGCCTGGCAGTAAGGTTGAAGTGACTTATGTAAGACAAGGAGAGACAAAGACAGCGACTATATTGCGTCAAGAGGTAGAAGTTGATGCTGTCCCATTATTTTCGATGGTTGATGATAAAACGGGTTATATAGTCTTAACAAAGTTCAACAGCAAAGCGTCAGCGCAAACAATGGAGGCTTTACGAGAATTAAAAGAAGAGGGTGCCGAAAAAATCATTCTTGACTTGCGTGGTAATCCAGGTGGGTTATTAAGTGAAGCTGTAAATGTGACCAATATTTTTGTTCCAAAAGGACAATTGGTTGTTACCACTAAATCCAAGGTCAAGAAGTTTAACAAAACCTATTATACTAAACGTGATCCATTAGACGATAAAATACCACTTGTTGTATTGATAGATGGCGGTAGCGCCTCGGCTAGTGAAATAGTTGCCGGTTCATTGCAGGATCTCGACAGGGCAGTAATAGTTGGTTCTCGAAGCTATGGCAAAGGATTGGTTCAGCGTCCAAAAAAATTAACCTACGGCACTCAATTAAAGGTAACCATTTCAAGATACTACACACCTTCTGGGAGGTGCATCCAAGCCTTGGATTATTGGAATCGAGATGAAAAAGGAAAGGCTGTTCGAGTTCAAAAAAATGATTATAACGAGTTCAAGACAAAAAATGGCCGTCCCGTTTTTGACGGTGGTGGCGTTAAGCCTGATGTGGAAATTGCACTATCAAAACCCAGTTCAATAACAAAAGCCATTGCAAAAACAGATTTTATTTTTGATTTTGCAACTAAATTTTATTATGAAAATAAAGTGGCTAACCTCGAATCTTTCAAGTTCAAGGACTCCGACTTCAAGGACTTTAAATCATATTTAAGAACAAATAATTTTACTTTCGAAACCAATACTGAAAAGGCTTTGGATAAAATGATTAACATTGCAAAAGAGGAAGAGTTGGATCAATATGTTTCTTCGGATTATCGCGCCCTTAAAGCTAATTTGAGTGAATTAAAAAACAAGGCGGTAAGCGATAATAAAGAACAAATAATGTCGCTTTTGGAAAATGAAATTGTGAAGAGATATTTTTATCGCGAAGGCCTGTATCAATATTATATGGTGCATAATATCGAAGTTAAAACTGCAAAAGAGATTCTTAGTAACTTAGTAAAATATAAAAATTTCCTTGAATAGAAAGTCGAGCTGATTTATCGATAAAAGTTTGGCACTATACTTGAAATATAAAAATACGTTATATTTATAGCCCATATTTCATATCCCAAATGAATCGAATAGCATTTTTATTCATATTGTTTACGAATATACTGCTTGCTCAAGAAGAGTTTAAGCATGTTGTGTATTTCGATACAGATGAATATTTTGTTCCTTCAACTGAAAAAAATAGAATCTTATTATTTCTAATCACTATCAGCATTTTGTTTTTTGCCGAAAGTTCTTATGCACAATTCAGTAATTATATATCATCTGTAGAAACGGATGAAGCCATCGATGGTATCGCTGTAAAAGTAACGGCTAATTTTATTCAGACAGCAAATGTGTCAAGCATAGTTTTAGCGTATAGAAACTTTAGTGAAACAGAATATACAGAAAGCGAACTTAGTATTACCGGACTTTCTGCAACCGGAATAATTCCAGGCAAACATGTTAAAATACCTCTAGTAGAATATTTTCTAATTATAACTTTCCTTGATGGTTCTGTTGAAACATATCCTGAATCTACTATAGATACAAATCCCGAAGGTTTCGTTGAAATATCACCCGAAGACATCTTTTCAGGAGGATTGCCACTTCAACTTGTTGTTAAACAATCCAAATCAGTTGATAGTGGTATACTAATATTAAGTCCCGAAAATGGTGAGGTACTC
>CBESOB010000034.1:0-17578 GCA_965530995.1 uncultured Flavobacteriaceae bacterium | reverse complement strand
GGAGGAATCTATTATCATAAAAACACAAAAAAGCGTTCTCATCCAGAACGCTTTCTTATTTCAATGGGGTCACTCTAAAAAATAAATGGCTCCTTCCCTTAATAAGGGAAGGTGGATTCAAACGAAGTTTGAAGACGGAAGGGTTTTTTACTACTTTTAACCTCAAATATGAATCCAATGAAAAAACTAACTATCCTATTGCTATCCATTGTTCTTTGGAATTGCTCAAGTAAAGAACGAGTAGATCTAATTGTCACCAATGCCAATATCTACACCGTTAATGACGAGTTCTCAAAGGCCGAGGCCTTTGCCGTAAAAGATGGGAAGTTTGTAGCTGTAGGCAGTTCTGCAGATATAATGAACGCCTATGAACCTAATGAAGCTGTCGATGCAAATGGGCAAACCATACTTCCTGGTTTTATTGATGCACATTGTCATTTTAATGGTTTGGGTGAAAATCAACAGGTGGTAAATCTGGTTGGCACCAATAGTTTTAATGAGGTACTAGAACGATTACAAGTCTTTCAAAAAGAAAAGAGCACCAATTTTTTGAGAGGTCGCGGTTGGGACCAGAATGATTGGGCAATAAAAGAATTCCCGACAAAAGATAGATTGGATGAATTATTCCCAAATGTACCTGTAGCTATTGAACGTGTCGACGGACATGCTTATTTAGTGAATCAAATGGCATTGGACTTGGCAGGAATCACAGTAAATACAAAAGTGGAAGGCGGAGAGGTCGTTAAACAAAATGGACAACTGACAGGTGTACTTATAGACAACCCCATGGAAATGATTGATGATGTGATGCCAGAGACCAACAGAGCGACTAAAATACAAGCACTGCTAGATGCACAAAAAATCTGTGTTGACCTAGGATTGACTACTGTGAGTGATGCAGGTTTGGATAAAGAGATCATTGAATTGATAGATAGCCTTCAGCAAACAGGGGATCTGCAAATGCGAATCTATGCCATGATCAGCAATAAGAAAGAGAATTTGGATTATTATCTACCAAAAGGTAAAATCAAGACTGATAGGCTCAATGTACAATCTGTTAAGGTATATGGTGATGGTGCTTTGGGTTCAAGAGGTGCGGCATTAAAAAAATCATATTCCGATAAGGAAAATCACTTTGGTGCTATGGTAACAAGTCCAAATAATATAGAAGCACTCGCTGAAAGAATTGCGAATTCCGACTATCAAATGAATACACACGCCATTGGCGATTCTGCGAATAGTCATATTCTCAAGACCTATGATAAATATCTTAAGGGCCAGACAAATAGACGTTGGAGAATCGAACATGCTCAGGTAATAGACCCATCTGATTTTCATTATTTCAAGAACGAAAATATCATTCCTTCCATACAACCCACTCATGCCACGAGCGATATGTATTGGGCAGACGAACGTTTGGGTGACAAACGTATAAAAGGGGCTTATGCATATAAAGACCTGTTGGATTTAAGTGGGAAAGTGGCTCTTGGAACCGATTTCCCTGTAGAACATGTAAGCCCATTCTTAACGTTTTATGCTGCTGTTTCTAGAAAAGATGTTAAGGATTATCCAGAGGGCGGATTCCAAATGGAGAATGCATTATCACGTGAAGAAACTTTAAAGGGAATGACCATTTGGGCGGCTTATTCTAATTTTGAGGAAAAAGAAAAGGGAAGTATTGAAGAAGGTAAGTATGCTGATTTTATTATTCTTGATCAGGATATCATGACGGTTCCCGAAAACAATATTCCTCAAATAAAAGTCGAAAAAACGTATATTGATGGTGTGGCACAATAGTTAATTTTCAGTGTTCACTAATTGTAAATGTTTATATTTAGAAAAATTATTACTTCCATGAAAACCTTACTATCCCTTTTATTAGTGATTACTATATCGCTATCCAGTTTTTCGCAGGCAGACTCGTATAGCGATGATGTTAAGACATGTATCAAGCAAAATGGCACTTACGATTATTATGCAGATGTTATAGGTCAGATGTTTACAATGCTTAAACAGCAGTACGCAAGTAAGAATGTTCCGGCCAGTGTGTGGAAAGATGTTGAAACGGTGAAATCTGGTTCTATGGATGCATTGAGTCAAATGTTAGTTACGGCTTACAGAGGATATTTTTCTCATGATGATGTAAAAAATATGAATGCGCTTTATATGAGTGACGCTGGTCAGACAATGGTAAATGATGCGCAAAACTTATCTGAGAGCGACAAAGTGGTTTTAAGTCAATTCTACGAAAGTGATACAGGGCAGAAAATTTTAGGTTCACAAGATGAAATGAACAAGCTTATGAGCGATATTTCAGAAAAGTGGAGTAGCTATTTGTATCGTAATGTCGTTGATCAACTATCGGAGAAAGGCTTTACCCTCGAACAGTAAGCCTAGCCAAATAATCATAATGCTCACCTTCAGTTAGGAGTTCACATTGCAATCCGTTTGCCATTGCTGCCGTTTTCAAGGTGTTGAAATCAAGATACAACCATTTCATAGGCGTTTCCTTTTCTTCTTTATAACTTAAGAAATAGTCCAATTCACCGTAGTAAGTAGCCTTAGTATCTTGCCAAATACCGCCATCATCATCTTTGTACATATATATAATATCAGAGGAGTCAATCAAAATTTGACCATCCTCATTCAATAGTGTTTTTAGATGTTTTAGATAGCCAGAAACATGCTCTAAAGTTTTAAAGATGCCTGTCCCGTTCATTAATAGCAAAATGGTGTCAAAGGTTATTGTTTCATTTAATAAATCAAGTACTTCAGTATTCTTCACGCCTCGCAAACGACAGACTTCAATAGCGCCTTTAGAAATATCAATTGATTTAATTTCGAATCCTTTCTCTTGCAAATAAAGACTATGACTTCCGGCACCACAACCAACATCTAAAATAGTCCCTTTAACTAATTGTAATGCCTGCTGTTCAAGTTTAGGCATGTCTTTAAAATCACGAAAGAGGTATGAGAGAGGAAGCATATCATCACCCGAAATATTAGTTGAAGTGATGATGTCTTCGGTATAATTACCTTTTTGGTAATCCATTAAGGCTTTGCCCAGTATATCTTTCATATTTTTGTGTCATGCAAGAGTTCATTAAAAGCCTCCCAAAACTTGCCAAAGATAAGCATAAGGAGAACAAATCCTTTTTTACCAAGCTTAAAAAAAAGCCTCCAAAACACTTGGATTATATGATGCAGGAATTGCATGAAAAAGAATTTGAGCGCACTGATTGCTTAAAATGTGCAAATTGCTGCAAGACTACTGGACCTTTGTTTACAGATAAGGATATACAGCGCATATCTAAGCATTTTAAAATGAAAGAACATCATTTTATAAGTCAATACTTAAAAGTTGATGAAGATGACGACCATGTCTTACTAAGTGTTCCTTGTACATTTCTTGGGACAGATAATTATTGTTCCATCTATGACGTTCGTCCAAAGGCTTGTCGAGAATTTCCGCATACTAACAGGAAGAAATTCCAACAAATATCTAATTTAACATTAAAGAATGTGGCTATTTGTCCTGCAGCGTATAATATTGTAGAAGAAATGAAAAAGAGACTACAGAATTAATGAAAAGAATCATATTACTTATTTTTTTCTCATTGGCATTTTGTTTTAACAGCTTAGGTCAAGAGTGGTTTACATCATTTGATGTGGCCAAAAGTCTGGCGTTGACCCAGAATAAAATGTTATTCGTTGTTTGGGATGACGCTTTACAGACACCTTATTACCTTGAGGTGAATAATGAAAATGGGAAGAAATTTTTTATTGATCTAACACGGAATGAAGAAATAAACGCAATAATCTGGGATTATTTTATTCCTGTATTGATGCCTGAGTCAGAATACGGAAAATTACTGGACAAAGCCAAAAACTTGCGTGGAACTGAATACTTAACTAAGCTTGAGGACGATAGTATCAAGATCATGGATGTGAATGGCAATATTTTGAATAGTGGTCCTTTAATGCAACCTTTTGAAAACTTGCAAAACCTGATCGAATTATACGCATTGAACACATCGTTTTTAAAGCCCTTTTTCAAAAACTATTTACAAAAGGCAAATTTTACTACGAGCTTTATTCTCGGGTCTAAGTATCTTGATTTTGCGATATTTAGCGCAAGACAAACAAGGAACGATCTAGTAACATTGGCAGATGGGTACTTTTCGGAAGCGAGAATTCTTTTAGCAGCAGAGAGTGATTTGGATAATAAGAGTGCTTTTCTGCAAAAACTGGACTTCTTCAAAATCAAGGAACTATTGATCTTAAATCAACCTAAAAAAGCTAAACGGTCATTGAAAAGAATTGACGTGTCTGAGATTTCTGAAATAAATAGGGGGCTATTCGTTTTCCTAAATTATACTACTTTTATGTTGTTAAAAGACCAAGGGTCAGCGGCTAAATGGAAAGAAGAGATGTCTGCTGTAGATTTAAAAAAGGCAAATCAAATACTAAATACCACTAACTAGAAATGGAAACAATTTTTAATTATTTTGAAACCATTCCATCCTCTCATAGAGCAGCAATCGTAATTGGAGGCCTCACTTTTTTTTGGTTGTTAGAAGGAGCGGTACCATTATTTAGGTTCAATTACAAGAAATGGAAACACGCAGTCCCCAATATTTTTTTCACACTGACAACAATTGTCATAAATTTTGCTTTGGCGTTCTTGTTATTGAGAACTGCTGACTGGGTTGTTGCTGAAGATTTTGGTATTATCAATTGGTTGCCAGAAATGCCTTTATGGTTGTATGTTCTAATAGGAATTTTATTACTGGATTTCATAGGGGCTTATTTAGCGCATTATGTTGAACATAAAGTAAAACCTTTATGGATGGTGCACTTAGTCCATCATACGGATCATAAAGTGGATACTACAACAGCCAACAGACATCATCCCTTAGAAAGTATGATTCGTTTTGGTTTTACATTACTTGGTGTTTTAATTATCGGTACACCGATTGCAATAGTCATGCTATATCAAGCGATGTCCTTGATCGCAACACAATTCAGTCATGCCAATATTAAATTACCGAAGAAGGTAGATGATATATTAAGCTGGGTCATAGTATCTCCAGACATGCATAAGGTACATCACCATAATGTGCTACCATATACAGACTCTAATTATGGAAATATATTTGCTATCTGGGATCATATTTTTGGAACCTTCATGACTTTGGAAACAGATAAAATTGTTTACGGCGTTGATGTCTTTCCAAACGAAGTGGAGAATAGCAATATCGCCAATTTACTAAAACAGCCTTTTCAGAAATACCAGAAACCAACGATTATTACATCAGAAAAAGATCAATTATAGATTAAATATTGCGCACGCATCTTTTTATAAGCTACAATATCGTCTTGCCAAGTAGCTTTTATTTCAGCTTCAGACAACCCTTTCACTATTTGTTTTTGTAGAAGTTCGGTGCCCGAATGTTTTGTAAAAGACGCAGTTTTGAAGAAATTCTCTTTATCCCTTGAATTATTGTAAGCCTTGATCAACCACTGAAGGGATACCTTATTTTTTAGATCGCTATCTGATAGATCCTCACCGAAGCATTGTTCACCTTTATGCTTTGGGTATTTAGCGCCGAAATTCGCCTCAGGTATATACTTGAATGAAAAAACACTACTATCAAGAAAAGGAGCTCCAAATCTCTGAAATTGGTACTCCGTTCCTCTACCAGCATTAATTGTCGTGCCTTCAAATAACCCCAAACTAGAATATAATTTTATGCTTTGGTCATTTGGTAAATTGGGAGAAGGCCGCATCGGTAAACTATAAGCGGTCTGATGCGTATAATTCTTAACAGGAACGACAGTGATCTTACATTGAATGCCGTTAGCTAACCATTTTTGTCCGTTTACCATTTGGGCATACTCACCAATCGTCATCCCATGAACTAGTGGAATCGGATGCATCCCCAAGAAACTACGGTGTTCTTCTTCCATGGTAGGGCCATCGATATAATGTCCATTAGGGTTTGGGCGATCAAGAATTATCAAGGGAATGTCATTTTCGGCGCAGGCTTCCATGACATGATGCAAGGTGGAGATATATGTGTAGAATCGGACACCCACATCCTGTATATCGAATATCATGATGTCGATGTTCTTGAGTTGCTCTTCGCTTGGTTTTTTATGCTTTCCGTAAAGCGACAAAATTGGTAAGCCCGTTTTTGTATCCAGACCATCAACGACTTTTTCACCAGCATCCGCTTTACCCCTAAAACCATGTTCTGGTGAAAACACCTTTGTAATATTAACATTGAGCCACACCAAGGAATCAACAAGATGCGAATGACTTCCTTGATTAAAAATAACACTTGTCTGATTCGCAACAACACCCACTTTTTTTCCGTTAAGGAGCGGCAGGTATTTTTCAGTTTGGTTAGCGCCTATGACTATAGTGTCCGACACAACAGCTTGAGCAGGATTATTTTTAGAGACATCACCACAAGAAATCACTGCCACAACAAATATTAAAACTGTATTTTTGATAAAATTTAAAACCATTCTGTAACTTTGAATTTCGAGTACTTTCTTGCTAAACGAATTATTGGAAGTCGTTCGTATAAAAGTAGTATTTCGGCACCAATAATAAAAATTGGTATCGTTGCAATTGCACTTGGTATAATTGTCATGTTAATTGCCATTGCAACAGGCATCGGCTTACAGGAAAAGATCAGAGAAAAAGCGATAGCATTCAATGGTCATGTGACCATCCAGAATTACGATAGTAACAATTCCAACGAATCCATAAAACCTGTCTCGTCCAAACAGGATTTTTACCCAAATTTTAGCAGTGTAAAAGGTGTTACTCATATTCAGGCAGTTGCCAAGAAATTTGGGATCATTAGAACAGAGACAGATTTTGAAGGCATGGTCTTCAAAGGCGTCGGTGCTGATTACGATTGGAAATACCTTGAAGAGTATTTAGTAGAAGGCACATTACCGAACTATTTAGAAGAGATAAGCAATGATGTAGCTATTTCAGAATACCTAGCCAAGCGATTGAATTTTCAAGTTGGGGATTCATTCCAGACCTATTTCATGAAAGAGGACACGGCGAAACCACCATTCCAAAGAAAGTTCAACGTTGTAGGTATCTACAATTCTGGATTTCAAGAGCTCGACAAGACCTATTTCATTGGCGATATCAAGCATGTACAACGCATGAATAAATGGAATGAGAACGAAATAGGAAATTTCGAGGTTTTCATTAATGACTACGGTCAATTGGAAGAAAAAGGCATTGAAATCTATCAGAGTACACCATCAACCCTTAATACAATAACGGTGTCACAACAATATGCAACGATCTTTGAGTGGATAAAGATCTTTGATCAGAATATTTACGGCATCATTGGAATTATGATTATTGTCGCTGGTATCAACATGATCACCGCCTTACTGGTTTTGATTCTTGAACGTACACAAATGATAGGAGCACTCAAGGCCCTTGGCAGCTCTAATTGGAGCATTCGTAAGTTCTTTTTGTATAACGCCACTTATTTGATCCTGATCGGGTTATTCTGGGGAAATCTTATTGGGTTGGGACTGCTTCTTATCCAGAAATATTTTGGGGTTCTAGAGTTTCCCAATCCAGAGCATTATTATATGAGGACAATTCCTGTGTACTTAAAATTCGGTTATGTCATTCTACTCAACATAGGAACCTTCTTATTATGTTTAATAATGCTTTTGGTGCCTTCGTTTATTATCACGAAAATATCTCCAGTAAAGGCTATGAGATTTCAATAAAAAACTCCAGATGTTGCCATCTAGAGTTTTAATGAAGTTAACTAATTTGATAAATTATTTCGTACCATCATCCACGTCTTCACAGCTTCCCAATGTATCACTTGGATGCTGAAGCAAATGTGCTACGACTGCAGGAAGTGCAATGTTAATAGTATGTGGATTATTGTCAACGTTATGACATACATCCATTTTAACTGCTGAAGCCATGGCGATCATTCCAATTACGATGGCAATCTTTAAGGTAATTTTAGATTTCATGATTTAAATATTTGGGGTTTATCAGTATAAGTCTAAGTAATAATTACGATATGCCGATAAAAAGAATGATATAATCGTTCAAATACATATAATATGTTAAAAAATTGAACACTTGGTCTTTTAATCGATGAATCAAATACTGAATTCTACGTTTCATATTCCTATAAGTATGCCGTTAGTTATGTATTTTTGCCAAATATGGAATACGCAAAGAATATACTTGAAACTATAGGTAATACGCCATTAGTGAAAATCAATAAATTAACTGCTGAATTACCCTGCCTAGTACTTGCTAAATATGAGACGTTCAATCCTGGTAATTCCGTTAAGGATCGGATGGCCTTGACCATGATCGAGGATGCTGAAGCGGATGGACGATTAAAACCAGGGGGAACTATTATCGAGGGCACTTCTGGTAATACTGGTATGGGATTGGCACTTGCGGCCATTGTAAAGGGCTATAAGTGTATTTTTGTCATCTCAGACAAACAATCCAGGGAAAAGATGGATATCCTTCGGGCTGTTGGAGCTGAGGTTGTTGTATGTCCGACCGATGTAGAACCAACAGATCCAAGAAGTTATTATTCTGTATCCAAGCGATTGGGCGAAGAAACACCAAATTCGTGGTATGTCAACCAATATGATAATCCGAGCAATGCAAAGGCGCATTATGAAAGTACAGGGCCTGAAATATGGAAACAAACGGATGGTAAGATCACACATTTCGTTGTTGGTGTGGGTACTGGAGGCACGATTTCAGGAGTTGGTAGGTATTTGAAGGAACAAAACCCCGATATTAAGATTTGGGGAATCGACACCTATGGCAGTGTTTTTAAGAAGTATCATGAGACCGGTATTTTTGATGAAAAAGAAATCTATCCATATGTCACTGAAGGTATCGGTGAGGATATACTACCTAAAAATGTGGACTTTGATATTATTGATGGGTTCACCAAAGTAACCGATAAAGATGCTGCAGTATATACACAGGAGCTAGCAAAACAAGAAGGTATGTTTTTAGGGAATTCAGCTGGTGCAGCCATTAAAGGCGTTTTACAACTCAAAGAACACTTCACGAAAGATGATGTGGTAGTGGTTCTGTTCCATGATCATGGTAGTCGTTATGTTGGCAAGATGTTCAATAACGATTGGATGCGCAAGATGGGGTATATTGAGTAATGTATATCTTTCTTAATTCCTTAGTAATTCGTCTAAGGCATTTTCAGAAAGTATTTCGTGATTCCCATCGTAAATAACCAGTTTGATATTGTCAGTTTCTTTTTGCAAACAAATATCTCACAAGTTGCTTTTTAACCTACCTAGGTCCAACAAAGGTTTTCTGTGTTCCAGTAATTTTATTGATTTTGAACGGATTTTATTCGAGTTAGATATTCAATAGAACTATTTAATCAGGATTAACAAGTCGGTCTTGCTATTTAAATTTGAGATGATTCAATATAAGGAAAATACGAATTTATTCGTATTTTCATAGGCTATGCAAGAAGACTTCATTCATTACATCTGGAAGCATAAGAAATTCGAGTTTAAAGACCTTAGAACTACTAAGGACAAGCCAATTCTAATATTGTCTTCCGGTATGCATAATCATAATGCCGGCCCCGATTTTTTCAATGCACAATTAAGGATCAATGACCAGCTTTGGGCAGGAAATGTTGAGATTCACTTAAAATCTTCTGATTGGTTTGCGCACTCTCATGAGAATGACATAGCTTATGATAATGTTATTTTGCACGTGGTATGGGAGCATAATAGCGATATTTATAGGAAAGATAATTCTGAAATCGATACTTTGGAATTGAAACAATTTGTTTCAAAAGAAGCCCTGAACAATTATTATAAGCTATTCAACAAACAAAAAAAATGGATCAATTGTGAAAATGACGTTGGAGAGGTTGATGAGTTCTTGATTGCCAATTGGTTAGAACGCCTTTATTTTGAACGCCTTGAACGAAAATCAGATGAAATTAATGTAATGCTCCAAAAATCAAAGAATGATTGGGAAGCGGTTCTTTTCATAATGCTTGCAAAAAACTTCGGATTAAAAGTTAATGGAGAATCATTCTTTAGTATAGCTAAATCGATAGATTTTTCGATCTTGAGGAAAGAAGGAACAAGTATCCAAAAAATGGAAGCCTTACTTTTTGGACAAGCTGGATTGTTGGATAACGATACTGAAGATATATACTATATAGAGTTAAAAGCTGTGTTCGACTATCAAAAACATAAATATGGTTTGAATGATCAATCCGTGATACCTTTGCAATTCTTCAGGTTGCGTCCTCCTAATTTTCCGACCATAAGACTATCTCAATTAGCGAATTTGTATCAGTCCAAAGGCAGTTTATTTACCGAAATCCTGAATGCGAATTCGATAGATCAGATTTACAATATCCTATCAATTTCATCTTCATTATATTGGGAAACACATTACACATTTGGTAAAGTGTCGAAGAAAACCAATAAAAAAATCACTGATTCGTTCATCGATTTGTTGTTGATCAATACCATAATCCCTTTAAAGTTTAGTTACTCAAAATTCTTGGGTAAACCCATAGATACTGAGATCATACAATGGATGTCTGATTTAGGGTCTGAGAGAAATAATATCGTGGAGAAGTTCAATACCTTGATGCCTCTTTCAAATAATGCCATGAATTCACAAGCATTGATTCAACTAAAAAGCAATTACTGCGATAAGAATAAATGTTTACAATGTGTTGTTGGCAATACTATTTTAACTAATTAATGTTTAATTTGCAGTATGAATATTTTTTATAAAACCTTACTCTATTTTCAAAAGCATGGGTATTATGTTTGTCAGCGTATCGCAGATAGACTTGGAATGAGAGCAAGAGTAGTCAGGACATCATTTATTTACCTGACTTTTGTCACAGTGGGTTTTGGATTCGCATTGTATCTATTCTTAGCGTTTTGGATGGGAATTAAAGATCTAGTTTATACTAAACGCTCTTCGGTTTTTGATTTATGACATATATGAATCCACTTATTAGACTTTTCCGTTCAAGAATTTACACGGCTATATGGCTTGTACTAAGCCTTCTGTTAATTGGTGTCTTTGGATTCAAGTTCATGCTAGATGTCACATGGGTAGATGCTCTATATATGACGGTAATAACCATTACAACCGTTGGATATGGTGAAGTTGCGCCTTTAGATGCCAACACCAAGATCTTTACTATTTTCCTGATTTTAACGAGTGTGGTAATTCTTGGGTATGCTTTAAAAATAATTACAGAATATATACTTAGCAAAAATGATTTAGAAGAATTAAAACAGAAAAAGATGCAAAAAAAGATAGATTCATTTTCCGAACATATTATAATTTGTGGCTATGGGAGGAATGGGAAGCAAGCTGCTACAAAGTTATTAGCTTATAAAAGGCCGTTTGTTGTGATTGAAAGGGATAAAGAGACTGTTGAGAAATTCAATAGTAATTTGGTGCCTTTTGTATTAGGTAATGCCAATGAAGATGAGGTATTGACTCAAGCCGGTATCGTTAGAGCTTCCTGTTTGATTTCTGCATTACCTAGTGATGCAGATAATTTATTTGTGGTGCTTTCCGCTAGACAGTTAAATAGCAGATTGCGAATCATAAGTCGTGCTTCGCAAGAAACATCATACAAGAAACTAAAACTCGCTGGTGCCGATAATGTCATCTTGCCGGATAGAATAGGAGGTGATCATATGGCGTCTTTAGTGGTTATTCCTGATTTAATTGAATTCATAGATAATTTATCCATAGTTGGAGAATCCAATAACATTGAGGAGGTTGCGATAGACAAACTTTATGACCCATCGAATATTAAGACCATCAGGGATTTGGATCTAAGGAAGCAAACCGGATGCACAGTTATAGGATTCAAGAACAAAGATGGCGAATATGTTGTAAATCCAGGAGCAGATGTAGCATTAGTGCCAAATTCTAAAATAATTGTTTTAGGACGTCCAGAACAAATCCATAAACTGAATTCTATTTACAATCTATAATTGCTATGGTTTCTTTTTAACAAGCAAATCTTTAAAAACTCGAATATTTTTAGCATCTTGCTAACTGCAAAATTTCATTTAAAACACTAAAACTAACTAACAATCTTATTATGAAGAGATTTCTTCTATCAATTTTCACCTTAATTTTACCAGTTTTAACTTTTGCCCAAGAAGCCCAAGAAATGGGTATTGATCAAAAAATAGATCAAGCTTTTGGTGATGCAACAGGATGGTTTGTAAACTTTATTTTCTATCAAATAGATTTTGGTGGAGATGTAAAAATATTTTGGGTGTTATTCCCCTTAATTATTGGTGCTACATATTTTACGTTTTATTTTAAATTAATTAATATTAGTGGCTTTTTTACATCTATAAATATAGTTAGAGGTAAGTATGACGATTTAGATCATCATGAGTCCTTAGTGGGCGCAGGTGATTCCACACCAGGAGGGGATAATATAGAAACGATTGCAATAGAGGGACATATTGGTGAAGTTTCCCATTTTCAAGCCTTAACAGCAGCTTTGTCTGCAACAGTAGGATTAGGTAATATAGCTGGTGTTGCTATCGCAGTTTCTATTGGCGGTGCCGGAGCTACATTCTGGATGATTATTGCTGGCTTGTTAGGTATGGCATCAAAGTTTGTTGAGTGTACCCTAGGTGTAAAGTATAGAGATATCGATGCTGATGGTACTGTTTATGGTGGCCCAATGTATTACTTAACGAAAGGCCTTAAGTCGAAAGGTTTGGCTGGTTTAGGTAAAGTATTGGCGGTGCTCTTTGCAATTTTTGTAATTGGTGGTTCTTTTGGTGGTGGAAACATGTTCCAAGTCAACCAAGCATTTCAATTAGTAGAACATATTACTGGCGGAAACGAATCTTTTCTGCATAATAGAGGATGGTTATTTGGTTTGGTGATGGCTGTTCTTGTTGGTATTGTAATTATTGGTGGTATAAAGAAAATCGCTAAAGTAACCGATAAGATTGTGCCATTTATGGTAGTAATTTATGTTGCAGCATCCTTATTTGTAATTTTCGCAAACTATGATTTAATTGGTGCTGCTTTTGCTCAAATTTGGAATGGAGCATTCAGTCCGGAAGGCATAGCAGGTGGTGCTGTAGGCGTTTTAGTTCAAGGATTTAGACGTGCAGCGTTTTCTAATGAAGCGGGTATTGGTTCGGCTTCAATCGCGCATTCGGCAGTTAAAACTAAATATGCGGCAAGTGAAGGTATGGTGGCTTTATTAGAACCATTTATTGATACAGTTGTCGTTTGTACAATGACCGCTTTAGTATTGATCATTACAGGTTTTGTGGATCCATTGAATCCGCCGGCTAATGATGCTCAAGCAATTTTATTAACGTCTAGTGCTTTTGCCTCGTCAATTTCTTGGTTTCCTTATGTTTTAACTATTGCAGTAGTGTTATTTGCTTTTAGCTCCATGATCTCATGGTCTTATTATGGTTTTCAAGGATGGTCTTATTTATTTGGAAGAACCAAAAAGGCAGAGTATACGTATAAAGTGATTTTCTGTATTTTTGTGATCATTGGTGCAGCTGCAAGTTTAGGTTCAGTTATTGGATTCTCAGATGCTATGATTTTTGCAATGATGGTGCCTAACATGATCGGTTTGGCGATATTAGCGCCTAAAGTTAAGGAAGAATTAAAGAGATATATGGATGCTATAAAAGCGAGAAAAGCCTAATAGTAAATTCATAATAGAAAAAATCCCATTTCCAGTTTTATTATAAACTGAGAAGTGGGATTTTTTATAACCCTTAACATAGAAAACATAATACAAATATAGAAAATAGTTTATATATATAGAATATATTCTTAATTTAGTTTAAAAACTAATATTAGGTGAAATATTTCAATTCATATTTTAAGTATACCCGATCTCAACAGCGTGGTGTGTTATTATTGCTATTTCTGATCATTTGTTTGCAGTGTATTTATTTCTTTATGAATGTTCCTTCACGAGAAGATTTTTTCGATTCAACCGAACTTGAGTCTTATCAAAAGGAAGTCGACTCATTAAGGGTTTTGGCCTTAGAAAAGAAAAAACCTAGAATCTACCCATTCAATCCAAACTACATTACAGACTACAAAGGATACACTCTTGGCATGTCGTTGGATGCAATAGACAGACTTCATACGTATAGAGGTCAAAATAAATGGGTGAATTCGGCTAGACAATTCCAACAAGTCACTAAAGTATCCGATTCCCTTTTGGGTACCATGTCTGCGTATTTTAAATTCCCAGACTGGGTTACAAACCCAAAGCCAAAGACATTTTTTAGTAGCTACAATACTTATAATAAAGCGTTGTCTTTTGATCAAAAAGTGGATCTTAACAAAGCAACGGCCAAGCAATTACAAAAGGTCAATGGCATTGGTGAGAAACTTTCAGAAAGAATCGTGATATTCAGAAACAAATTTTCAGGTGGATTCATTGCTGATGTCCAATTGCAAGATGTATATGGGTTGACACCAGAAGTCATTGAAAAGGTGACCCATCAATTCACTGTAAAGACCCCTAAGTCAATCCATATAGTAAATGTAAATGTTGCTACTGTTGAAGAATTGGTTATGATCCAACATGTAGATTACGATTTGGCTTATGAAATTGTAGATCAAAGAACTTTAAGGGACGGTTTCAGTTCTTTCGATGAATTAACAAAAGTTAAAGGATTTCCTTCAAATAAAATCGAGATAATTAAACTATATTTGACCCTCGATTAAAACATCCAAACCACTTCTTAAGCCTTAAATATTTTCTTATATGTATTTTACGGAAGAGCATGATATTTTTAGAAAAAGTTTTAAAGACTTCTTGAAAAAGGAAGTCGTTCCTCACATTGAAAAATGGGAAAAAACGGGACATGTCGAAAGATTCATCTGGAAAAAAATGGGCGATATGGGCTATTTCGGGATCAATTACCCGGAAGAATATGGAGGCCTAGGACTGGATCTTTTCTATACGGTCATTTTCCTTGAGGAAATGCAAAAAATAAACTCTGGTGGTTTCGCTGCTACAATGTGGGCACATGCTTATTTGGCAATGACTCATTTAAATAAGGAAGGCGATCATGACATTAAAAAACGCTATTTAACTCCTAGTATCCATGGAGAGATGATAGGATGCTTATGTGTTACTGAGCCTTTTGGTGGAAGTGATGTTGCAGGTATGCGAAGTACAGCAGTTAGAAAAGGCGATACTTATATACTTAATGGATCAAAAACGTTTATTACAAATGGCGTCTATTGTGATTACATGATTGTTGCGGCCAAGACAAATCCGGAATTTGGGAATAAGGGTATAAGCATATTCGTAGTTGATAAGGATACACCCGGAGTATCAGCTACCAAATTAGATAAACTTGGATGGCGTGCTTCAGATACTGGTGAAATAGCTTTTGATAATGTGGTCATTCCTGCGAGTAATTTGATGGGAGAAGAGGGGAAAGGATTCCCATATATTATGCAGCATTTTGCATTGGAGAGATTGATAATGGGTGTAAATGCACATGCACGCGCAGAATTTGCGTTGGAGTATGCCTTGCAATATATGTCTGAGAGAACAACATTTGGTAAAACCATAGATAAATATCAAGCCTTAAGACATCGCATTGCTGAATTATACGCTGATGTGGAAATCAATAGAGAATATAATTATCTGGTAGCCAATAAGCTTAATAAGGGAGAATATGCCGTCAAGGAAGCGACAATTTCCAAATTAAAATCCACTAAAATGGCCGATGAGGTTATTTACGAGTGCTTACAATTTTTAGGAGGATACGGGTATATGGAAGATTACCCGATGGCAAGATTGTTTCGAGATAGCAGGTTAGGGCCAATAGGAGGTGGTACCTCTGAGATTCTTAGAGAAATAATTGCAAAGATCGTTATAGATAATAAGGAGTACAAACCATCTACTTAACAAAGTAATAAGCACAATTTTTATTACTTTGGATATGTGTTAATTTTAGCATATAACAACATATTGAATTGTAACAATTTCATTGCCTGAAAATTGTTAAATGAAAGTAAATGTACATTAAAAGCTGCGAAGCTTTTTTAATTCACTTAAAATAGGCGTTTAATAAGAAAAGATACTCTAGAGCATTAGCCCGTTGATGTTTTTCAATACAATGAAAATATTGTAAGGATCAAGGAATGGCATTTTAATTAATAGCAAAATAAATAATGGTCAATATAAAAGATTACCTATATTTGCATCCCGATAATTAACGGGAAGAAATTCTAATAGAGAGGAGGTTACAACGCTATGTTAATAATACCAATAAAAGAAGGAGAAAATATCGATAGAGCGCTAAAGCGTTTTAAGAGAAAGTTTGACAGAACTGGTACGATGCGCCAGTTACGTTCGCGTAAGCAATTTACAAAACCTTCAGTAGTACGAAGAGCACAAATTCAAAAAGCTGAGTACGTTCAAGGATTAAGAGACGCTGAAGAAATTTAGCATATTCCTGCGAAAACAGGAATCTCAAAAACATAAACCGTTAGTTCATTTGAGCTAGCGGTTTTTTTATTTCAATGAGCAATACCAAATGAATTTTAAAATGATTGACAATAAAGTTGAATTATATTTTCTTTAGATGAAATAGAAAATATGAGCATAGCCATAGTTACAGTTTTATTTTATATTGAAATATAAAGTAAATTGAAACGAATTCAATCAGTTATTTTGACGTTTATTTGGTATAATTGTCCGAGTCATTTTGTAACTTCAGCCATCAAAACAATGGTTTTTTTATGCCCTTCAAAGCCTTTACGGATTATTTACTCTTAGAGAAGAATTATTCCCCCCATACTGTTAATGCTTATAATAATGACCTTCAAGAGTTTTCTGTATTCGCATTACGTGAATATGAAAATGATAAAATAGAAAACGCCAATTATTCTCAAATAAGAACCTGGATCGTCTCATTGGTTGATTCAAAGATCATCAATAGGAGTATAAATCGAAAAGTGGCATCGTTAAAAGCCTATTACAAGTTCTTGTTGAGAACAGGGCAAATAGAAACAAATCCGCTTGTTAATCATAAAGCCCTAAAAACCTCTAAGAAGATAGAAGTTCCTTTTTCAGAGAATGAGGTTGCCTTGGTGCTTAATGAGTTATATTTCGAAGATTCCTTCCAAGGCCTGAGAGATTATTTGATCATTGAGCTGTTTTACTCAACGGGTATTAGAAGAAGTGAACTGATTAATACAAAAATTGTTCATTTTGATAACTCCAATAAAACATTAAAAGTTTTAGGTAAGCGAAATAAAGAGCGTATTATTCCTTTGCTAGATTCGGTATTAAAAACCTTGCATATATACATAGATGTCAGAAAGACATTAGAAATAGTTTTTGATAAAGACGTGTTGTTTTTAACACAAAAAGGCGTTAAAATTTATGAAACTCTTGTTTACCGAATAATTAATGATTATTTTAGTTTAGCTTCTTCTAAAGTAAAAAAGAGTCCGCACATATTAAGA
>CBESOB010000033.1:0-17934 GCA_965530995.1 uncultured Flavobacteriaceae bacterium | reverse complement strand
CTGATTTGATCAATAGCTCGAAACTCGTAAAGAAATACAATCAGGATATTGATAGAGAAAGCGCCTATGAAATGCTGAACGAAAAGATCGAGAAAGCAGAAGCTTTAGCGGAGAAAGAAAGAGAACGAGAAGAAAAAGAAAAAGACAAGAAAGCCAGCACTAGAAGAACGAGTTCTAGACGGAGTACACGCCAAAATCCAATAATCAAAGTATTGACAAGTGCCACATTCATAAGAGGTATTTTTCAAGTACTAAAGAAAATAAGATAATAGTAATGAAGTATTCAATCACCGCAATTATCATCGGTTTATTATTTGTTGGTTGTGAAAAACCGCAAGACCCATTCCTTGTACAAAAACATAATGTTGGATCATTAACAGATTCAACGCAGGTAAAGGACCTAGAATTGATTTACGCTTCAGATTCAATTGTGAAATTTATTGGAGGAGACGAATTTACCGGTGACATAAGAGCTATAGACATCTACGAATCTGGGGGTGCTAAACTCCTAGAATTAACACCTTCACAAGCATTGGATTCTACAGCTGTAATAGAGAATATACGAATAATGGATTCTCGTTACCAAACTGAAAAAAATATAACTCTCATCAGTACTTTCAAGGATATTACAGACAACTACACCATTTCTAGAATCGATAACTTGATCAACTCGGCTGTAATTTCGGTAAATGAAATCAATGCTAGTTTTACAATAGATAAAAAAGAGCTACCTGCCAATGTGAGATTTGACATGGAACTTAAAATCGAAGAAACACAGATACCTGATGGCGCTAAGATCAAGTATTTCATGATTAATTGGCAATAATAAATAATATTCCTATCGATGAACCCTTTCATCTCGAAGTTATTAGTAATACTGGCTCGCAAACGTCTTGAATCAAATCTACCCACCGTAGCTAAGCCCGTTAGTAATAAAGAGATAGTTCCAGTTGTTCGTACTCTTCAAGTAGAACTATCACACACTTTAAAAGATTATATCTTTATTATCTTAGGTGTATTTTCAGCTGGTTTTGGGCTTAAAGGGTTTTTACTGCCCAATGAGTTCATTGATGGAGGTGCTACTGGAATTTCATTATTATTACGCAACATATCGGAAATTCCCTTGGCTTATTTATTGATTCTTATCAATATTCCGTTCTTGATTCTTGGAGCAAAAACATTTAATGTCAAATTCGCGATAAAAAGTTTAGCTTCAATAATCTTTTTGGCGATTGTTGTGCACTTTGTTCATTATCCCACAATAACCGAAGATAAATTACTGATAGCTGTTTTTGGCGGTTTTTTTTTAGGGCTAGGAATTGGCATGGCGATGCGAGGCGGCAGCGTTATTGATGGCACTGAAGTCTTGGCTATCTATCTAAGCCGAAAACTATCTTTAACTGTGGGAGATGTGTTATTACTAATTAATATCATAATTTTTTCTGTCGGTGCATATTTACTTTCCATAGAAGTAGCCTTGTATGCTATCCTAACATATTTAGTGGCAGCAAAAACGGTAGATTTTGTGGTTGATGGTGTTGAAGAATATGTTGGTGTTACCATTATTTCAGAAAAACATGAAGAACTACGGATTATGATTACCGAAAAATTGAGACGAGCTTGTACCATATATGCTGGAAAAGGTGGTTTTGGAATCGACGGGTCGAATTACAATAAAGACATTATTTACACTGTGTTAACGCGACTTGAACTGGCTAAATTACATACCGAAATAGACAAGATAGACAAAACGGCCTTTATCATTATGGGTGTAGTTAAAGATATTAAAGGCGGCATGATAAAACGAAAACCTTTAAAATAAAAATTGATGAATAAATACCAAATACAAAACTCACCCTTTATTGTTCCAACCACTGATGGAAAACTAATAGAAGAACATTTTGGTTTAGCTACAGATGGCAATGACCAGATAAGCATTGCTCATATGATTGCTCCTTCAGGTTGGAGCGAGCCTTTTCAAACTCCCGATTTCAGTGAATTCACCTATATAATCAACGGAAAAAAACAATTCATTATCGAAGATGAAACTGTGGTTCTTGAGAAAGGCCAATCCATCAAGATCGAAAAGAATACACGGGTTCAGTATTCCAATCCATTTACAGAACCATGTGAATATATTGCCATTTGCACACCAGCTTTTTCAATGGAATTGGTAAATAGAGAGGACACGTGAAGAAATTAGTAGAAAAGGCACTCCCTAAAATAGTGGGATTTTACCTAAATAGCTTGAGCTTTGCATCTCCGAAATTGGCTGCAGATAAAGCACTTTATTTGTTTTCAACCCCTAGAAAAGGGAAAATCCTGGACAACCAAAAAGAATTCTTGAATACGTCCGTACAAGAAAAAATATTTCTTAATGAGATACCGATAATGACCTACTCATGGGAGGGTAAAGGCAAAACGGTCTTGTTAGCTCATGGCTGGGAAAGCAACACTTTTAGATGGTATAAGCTCATTAATAAATTGCGAAACGAGAATTATCATGTCGTTGCCTTGGACGCACCCGCCCATGGTGAATCTGGCAGCAAGCAATTCAATGCATTATTATATGCAGAATTCATTAATGAGGCTGCACAAAGATACCGACCACATGCAATCATTGGCCATTCGGTTGGCGGAATGGCGTCAGTATTTTTTCATAATAAATACGAGTTCAAGGAGTTGGATAAACTTGTTCTACTCGGAGCCCCTTCAGAATTCGTGAATGTCTTTAAAAATTATACTGATCTACTGGGTTATAATAGTCGAATAAGGAAACATTTAACCAAGATGATCGTGGAACGATTTGGTGATACACCTGAATCATTTTCCACTGCAATGCACCTCAACGGCATACAGACTAAAGGACTCGTTATTCATGATAAAAGCGATGCAATCATTCCTTATGATGAAGCGCTACTTATCAATAGGAGTTTCAAGAATGCTAAACTCATAACGACTCAAGGTTTGGGTCATTCACTACATCACGATTCTGTTAACATGAATATAATTGAGTTCTTAAATTCGTAATTTTGGCACTATGACAGAACTAAAACTTACGAGACTCAATAAATACTTAAGCGAAGCTGGTTATTGTTCTCGACGAGAAGCCGATAGACTTATTGATTCAGGCCGTATTACCATTAACGGTATTGTTCCAGAAATGGGAACTAAAGTAACTATTAATGATATCGTAGAAGTTGATGGTAAGCGTATTGAAAACACTAATGAAAATAGAGTTTATCTGGCCTTCAACAAGCCCCTTGGTATCGTATGCACCACAGATACACGTGTTGAAAAAGACAACATCATCGATTTTATAAATTATCACAAACGTATTTTCCCCATTGGGCGTCTTGATAAACCAAGCGAGGGATTGATATTATTGACTGACGATGGTGATATAGTAAATAAAATACTTCGCGCTAGCAACAATCATGAAAAGGAATACATAGTTACAGTAGACAAACCCATCTCACAAACCTTTGTCGAACGTATGTCTGGAGGGGTTCCGGTTCTGGATACCGTAACCAAAAAATGTAAAGTAGAGAAACTAGGGAAATTTGAATTCAGGATTGTTTTGACACAAGGCCTCAATAGGCAAATACGACGAATGTGCGAATATCTGGATAATGAGGTCAAGACACTGAAACGAGTCCGCATAATGAATATAAAATTAGACGTGCCTGTCGGTAAATATCGCGAACTAAGTGCCGAAGAAATGAAAGAACTGAATTCTCTCTTGGCTGATTCTGATAATACCTACAATTTATTAAAAAATTCACCTAATAATCTTCTAAATAGAAAAAAATAATATGCCAACATTATCACCATTCCACATAGCCATTCCCGTTCATAATCTTGCCGAATGCCGAACCTTTTACCGCGAGGTTTTGAAATGCGAAGAAGGCAGAAGCAGTGATCATTGGGTTGATTTCAATTTATTTGGTCATCAATTGGTCATTCATTACAAGCCAAAATCTGAAGAAGTATTGCATAGTAACCCTGTGGATGGCAAAGATGTGCCAGTACCTCATTATGGGGTGGTATTGCCATGGGACATATTCCAAGAATTTTCGCAAGAACTGAAATCCAAAAATATTCAATTCATTATCGAACCTTATACTAGATTCGAAGGTCAAATTGGTGAACAAGCTACCATGTTCTTCAAGGACCCTGCTGGAAATGCCTTAGAATTCAAGGCATTTAAAGATGTCAATCAGTTGTTTGCTAAATGACACTTTTAGGTTTCTTGCCTATCTGGAAGCATAGATAGATCACTAAAAAATATGGGATCAACAATAATTGGGCTTGTATAAGATACCATGGCCATTCTCCAAGATAATCCAAAACGGACGCTGATTCTGGTTTATGATTCAGGTAAGAATAATTAGCATTGACTACATAATTCAATAGCATCATCACAATAACATAAACCTGTAACGCTAAGAGAGACTTGAACACACTCCATAATTTTGGACGCATATCAAAAACAAAAGTTGCGTAAAATATTACAATCAATAATCCTAAATGCACCACCCAATACCTAAAATAATCGAATACAGGAAAGCCTTCAGCAATATCAGGCGTGATTACACCTTGAGAGGTTCCCGCGATAATCCAAAACAATAATAATTCGTACATCCAATATTTGCGATAATATGTGAATATTGGTATTATAAGAGCCATTAAACTGCATAAATATAGAGGCAGATCCGTTTTGAAATCATAATTCCCCAACACCATATGATAGATGTGAAAACTGAAAACCACCAAAGAAACAAGGATCCCGAAATAATGCAGCGCAAGTTCCTGCTGACGTCTAGTTAGTTTTCTGTTGGAATAAATAATAAGAAAGGACGCAAATAGTATGGCAAAACTTATTGGCACTAAGTGTTGTAAACTTCCAATAGTTACCCTTTCAAGTAATAAAAAAGAAGATGATAGTACTTCCAACTCATTGATTTAAGTTGCAATATACTATTTTACTCTATGCATATGGCGCTCTCTTGCCAGTAGGGTGTTTTTTAGCAACATGGCAATCGTCATAGGTCCTACACCTCCTGGAACCGGTGTAATATAACTCGCTTTTTTACTGACATTCTCAAAATCCACATCACCCGTTATATAATACCCTCTTTCCCTAGTTTCATCTGCGACTCTTGTAATCCCAACATCAATTATCACGGCATCATCCTTGACCATTTCCGCTTTCAAGAATTTTGGAATGCCCAATGCTGAAATTATAATATCGGCCTGTGATGTTATTTGGGTAATATTCTTTGTATGACTGTGAGTTAAGGTTACCGTTGAGTTACCCGGAAATCCTTTGCGACCCATTAATATACTCATTGGTCTCCCAACAATATGAGAACGACCGATGATCACCGTATGCTTGCCGTCTGTTTCGACACCGTAACGATCAAGCAACTCCAATATACCAAAAGGTGTTGCAGGAATGAATGTAGACATATCTAAAGCCATTTTACCGAAATTGGTTGGGTGAAATCCATCTACATCCTTATTAGGATCAACCGCCATTAGTACTTTCTGGGTATCGATTTGCGGTGGTAAAGGTAATTGAACAATAAAGCCATCTATCTCATCATTATTATTCAATTCTTCTATTTTATCCAACAATTCAACTTCACTAGTGGTATTGGACAATCTTACCATGGTGGATTCAAATCCAACACGCTCACATGCTCTAACCTTACTCCCAACATAGGTAAGACTGGCGCCATCGTTACCTACGATTATCGCAGCTAAATGAGGTACCTTCTCTCCCTTCTCTTTCATTTTCTTTACCTCTGCAGTAATTTCATCTTTAATGTCATTACTTATTTTCTTGCCATCGAGAATTGTCATATGTTGTAATTGATTAGTTTATTATAAATTGAATTTAGCGCATTTTCCCCATCATCTGCATCATCTTCTTTCCGCCGCCACCTTGCATCATTTTCATCATTTTACTCATTTGGTCGAATTGCTTCATTAACTGATTGACTTGTTGAATAGAAGTTCCCGATCCTTTTCCGATACGTTTTTTCCTGCTTGCATTAATAATAGCTGGAGTTGTACGTTCCTTCAGTGTCATTGAATGTATCATGGCCTCAATATGCTTAAAAGCATCGTCATCAATATCGACATCCTTCATCATTTTGCCCGCGCCAGGAATCATTCCTATGAGGTCTTTCATGTTCCCCATCTTCTTTACTTGCTGGATCTGCTTCAGGAAATCATCGAATCCAAATTGGTTCTTTGCGATTTTCTTCTGGATCTTTCGAGCTTCTTCTTCATCAAACTGTTCTTGGGCTCTTTCAACCAACGATACCACATCACCCATCCCAAGGATACGTTCTGCCATACGTGCAGGGTAAAAGACATCAATTGCCTCCATCTTCTCGCCGGTACCAATGAACTTGATCGGTTTATCGACAACAGACTTAATGGAAATCGCTGCACCACCGCGCGTATCACCATCTAATTTTGTTAGTATAACACCATCAAAATTGAGAATATCGTTAAAGGCCTTCGCAGTATTAACTGCATCTTGACCCGTCATGGAATCCACCACAAAAAGGGTTTCCTGTGGCTGAATGGCTTTATGAATATTCGAAATTTCGGTCATCATGACTTCATCCACTGCCAAACGACCGGCGGTATCAATTATAACTACATTATGACCATTAGCATTTGCGTGAGCAACACCCGCTTGAGCAATAGCTACCGGATCATTATTATCTCTATCGCTAAATACATCTACCTTTATTTGTTCTCCTACAATATGTAATTGATCAATTGCCGCAGGACGGTAGACATCACATGCAACTAATAAAGGTTTCTTTGATTTCTTGTTCTTTAGATAGTTAGCCAGTTTACCCGAAAAAGTGGTCTTACCAGACCCCTGAAGACCGGACATCAAGATGATCGACGGTGTTCCGGAAAGATTGATACCCTCAGCATCTCCACCCATCAATTCGGTCAATTCGTCCTTAACGATCTTAACCATTAATTGTCCTGGTTGCAAGTTCGTTAATACATCTTGGCCTAGTGCTTTTTCCTTAACACGATTGGTAAATTCTTTCGCAATCTTGAAGTTAACATCGGCATCTAATAAGGCACGACGCACCTCTTTCAAAGTTTCTGCAACATTGACTTCGGTAATACTTCCGTGTCCTTTTAAGACATGAAGTGCTTTATCTAATTTTTCACTTAAATTATTGAACATAATACATTCTTTTTCAAGAGTTACAAATTTATGAATTTGATACCTATTTATAAAGCTAGAATGGAGATATTATATAAACAAAGAAGCCGTACACTAGCATGTACGACTTCTTTTAAAATACTACTATAGATTTAGCTATTAATCTGTACTAAATATAAAAAAATAATTCAATAAAAAACAGTCGCAGCAAAATACTTACGACTGTTTTTTTAACAAGGACAAAATCGAATAAAAGAATTCAGCTATTAATCAATCAAAGGCGATCTCTCCCTAAAACCTAAAACATTAATTACAGTCCTTATCTAGGACTAATTCATTATCACTATTATTTACATCATGCAATATCAACTGCCCTGCAGCACATTCAACTACGGTGTATGTTCCTTCAATGATTTGGACATTACCTCCAGAAATCTCTGAAATCGTTACTTCAACACCATTTGTTCCTTGAGACGTAGACCAATTAGCTGTATAAACCTCAGATTCATCCGCGGTGTAGATGACCGCAATCTCATTATCTTCAAAAGCTATATTGAATATATTGAATCCGTTATCTCCTGCAAAGTTGGAAATCGTCCATGGGCAAGCCTGTAACATGCCGTCAACATCTCCTTCTGTACAATCACCTGCATTGTCACATTCTCGTTCAATGACCATAAAATCATTATTATCATTGAACATTTTCAAACGGCCTTCACTACATTCTGTTACTAACCAGTTTCCGCTTATGGCTTGAATATTCGCTCCAGCAACACCATCAAATAATACCCAAACACCATCATCGGTAACCGAAGTCGCCCATTGAGCTGTGATTGTTTGACCATCTCCAGAGATCACTACTAGGCCATCGCTCGTAAAATTCATGTCATAATTGATCAAGTCATTACTTCCGTTTAGGTTAACCACATTCCAAATACATTCTACTAAATAAGCATCAACTTGCTCCTGAGTACAGGCATTATCATCCTCACATTCTCTTTCGAAGACGATATATAGATCATCCATAACGATTTTTATTCTTCCTTCGCCACATTCTATAACGGTCCATTCACCATTAAAATCCCCCAATGGCTCACCTAGATCAATCGTCATAATAGTTGCTCCACTATCACTCGTTGAAGTCATCCAAGTACCTAATACTTCTTGATCATTAACACTGTGTTGTACAACTAACTCTTGATTAGCATTGAAATAGAATTCATAATCTGCGAAGTTGTCATCTCCATTGAATCCAGCTCTCCAGAAACACTCAGCTAAATATCCATCTACAACTTCTTCTGGACATACCGCTGGATTTGTATTGTCACATTCTAATTGCTCGAACTTCAAGCGATCGATACCGCTTCTAAAATCGACACTGATTTCATCATCTTCATCTTCTATTTCATGCAGTAACCATAGCTCATTATTGAAATCTGGAAGGTCTGGGATATTGAGACTTAATGCCGGAATTCCGTTTGGATTTTCCGTAAGTCCCCATGTACCTTCGTAAACCGTTCCGTTAGGATCTTCAACATACACAGGTCCTTCAGGAACGAATGTAAAAACATACCCTTCATATTGATCTTCTAGGTCTTGATCACCAATTTCCAATTCATCAACGGTCCAAGTACAATTTGAACATAAAATATTCAAGTCGTCCACTGGTACATCGTTATTGTCATCATCATCATAATCATTATCATCATCTTCGTCACACGCATCTTCTGCAGCTTCAATGGCAGCTTCTAGTTCGGCATTATTGCTGATTTCTACAATTGTTCCGTCCGCCAAAATCATATTTACTGGGAAATTAATGCTCGCTAGCACACCACCCTCTAATTCTTCAATGAAATGATATAGCTCTTCATCATCATTTATTTCAACAGTGTCTATGACTACAAAATCAGAATTGTAAAGAGATATTGTAATTGGGTACTGAAAATCGATACACTCGATATCTTCATCATCTTCATTTTCTCCTGCACATTCTACAACAAACTGAATCAATTCTTCAAGATTATTGATGGTCTCTGTCTCATAATCATTCAGTATGATCATGATTGGGAATACAATCTCAACCTCATCATTATCATTACTGAATTGATCGAAGATCGCTTCGATCACCGCAAGATCCTCTTCGGTGTCGATAGTAATCTCGATTCCATTCACAACAATTGTAACGGGTAAATTTATGGAGATGCAATTCGCACCGTCAATAATATTATCATACGAGCCATCTCTAGCCGTCGTGTTTTGAATGAAATTAGCCAATGCGGAATCGACTACTATAGTATCTCGTTCGTTCTGATCTGTGATCTCAGTCACTTCATTTTGACAAGCTGTAAAAGTCATTAAGATAATAAGAGGCAAAAAAAGGAGTTTACTTAATTTGTAGGTAATTGAATTTTTCATGATTCTCGTTTTTGATTTCATTGAGTAAGTTTTAAATAGGTTGCTCATAGGTGATCTTCTGAACGTGTTCATGAGTAAAACAGATTAATACTAAAAAGTCCTACCTCTAAGTTTCATTTTTTTAACTTTAATCCAGAAAAAAGATTTTATGAGCGATTCTTTAAAGGACAATATCTGTGATGAAACCCTATTTTCATCGGTATTCAATAAATACTCCAAAGAGTTGCATAATTTTCTTTACTATAAGTTTGGTGAGCGATTGAATCCCAAGGACAAAGTGCAGGAGGCCTTTATAAAATTATGGCAGAATTGTACCAAAGTAAAACCAATTAAAGCTAAGTCCTATTTATATACTATAGCTAATAATTTAATGCTGAATGAGGCGGCACATCAAAAAGTGGTGCTTAATTTTCAGAAACTGCCTACTAAAAGTCATACCAATGAAAGTCCAGAATTCCTGTTAGAAGAAAAACAATACATGGAAAAATTGCAAAAAGCCTTGTCCAACTTGACGGATGCACAACGAACGGCTTTTATGATGAATAGGATAGAAGGTAAAAAGCATAAGGAAATTGCTGAATTATTAGGTATTTCGACCAAAGCGGTCGAAAAAAGAATTTATGGCGCATTGAATAAATTAAGAGAGGACATAAAAGAAATTTAAATGCATAGGTAGGAATTTTTTATTCTAAGATGTTATATAATTGAACAAGACTCATGAAACGAGAAGAACTCATAAAAAAATGGTTGGATGATGAACTGAATCCAATGGAACTTAAAGCCTTTAATGCGCTTAAGGACCATGACGATTTAGTGACGTTATCTGATAGCGTTAAACGATTTACAGCTCCGGAATACAATTCTGAAAATGAGCTTCAATCCGTACTACATAAAATTGACTATTCAAATAAGAGCAATAACAATTGGGTAAAACCGCTAATTGGTATTGCGGCAATACTGACCATCTTTTTTGGAGTTCGCTATTATAATTCTACACTAGACACAGAAATAAACACATTAGCGTCTGAAAAGACCAATATAGAATTGCCAGATGCCTCAGATGCTACCCTCAATGCGCTTACCTCACTAAAATTCAATAATAATAGGTGGACTAATAAAAGAGAGGTAAGACTTGAGGGCGAGGCATTCTTTAAGGTGGCTAAAGGGTCTAAATTCGATGTCATCACCGAGGATGGTGTCGTTTCGGTATTAGGAACACAATTCAATGTAAAACAACGTGACAATATATTTGAAGTGGTATGTTATGAAGGTCTTGTTGGCGTTGCTCACGGCGATAGTTATGTAAAATTAAAACCAGGTGATAGCTATGTCATACTAGATGGGAAACTCATTGCTAAAGAGAAAGAAACCTTAACCGCTCCAATTTGGCTGGAAAATATCAGCCATTTTGAAAGCATGCCTTTTAAAGAGGTCGTTGCCGAATTTGAGAGACAATACAATGTCACTGTTGCTTCAGGATCAATAGACACTACCCTTCTCTTTACAGGAAACTTTAAACATGACGACATGGATTTAGCTTTAAAATCCATAACTTTACCTTTAAACCTTAAGTATAGCTTAAAAAACGACTCAACCATTGTGTTATCGAGTGAATAGAAAGTATCTGGTTCCACTTATCTTTTTCTGTTCTTTTATTTTTGGTATGTCAAGCATCATGGCACAAACCGAAAATGAGCAGCAACAACCTCTTACCGACATCTTAAGGAATATTGAACAGCGATTTGGTATTAATTTCACTTTTGCAGACGCCAACGTACAAGGCATAAAGATCACAGCACCGTCTGATGTCCTGAACCTTGAAGAAACGATTGAATATCTGAGTACTGAAACTGTATTGCTTTATAGTCGACTTGACAATAATAGCTTTGTCATTAGGAAAAAATCCGAGACCAAGTATCCTGCATTAAAAAAAGGGTTTCGAGTACAGGTTCTAGACGAAGTAGTCATCACTGATTACCTGACACAGGGCATCACAAAACCCAATGATGGAACGGTTGCGATCAATCCGCAAGAATTCGGGATACTGCCCGGGCTTATTGAACCTGATGTCTTGCAGACGATACTTGCACTTCCAGGCGTACAAAGTACCGATGAAACTATTTCAAACCTTAATATTAGAGGTGGTACTCATGACCAAAATCTAATTCTTTGGGATGGTATCAAGATGTATCAATCTGGGCATTTCTTCGGATTGATATCTGCCTTTAACCCATATCTAACGCAGGATGTGGTGCTCATCAAGAATGGCACAAGTGCCTTTTATGGTGATGGTGTATCAAGTATTATTGATATGCGTTCAAAAAACGAGATCGATAATGAATTTTCTGGGGGCGCAGGAAGCAACCTTATTAATTTAGATGCCTTTGCCACCATTCCTATATCCAGAAATACAGAAGTCCAGATATCGGCAAGACGGTCAATCACAGACGTGATTACGACCCCTACTTACGATCAATATTTTAAACGAATTTCACAAGATTCCGATCTAAGCAATAACCAGCAGAATAGGACGGTTTTGACTGATGCGAATTTCTATTTCTACGATGCGAGCCTTAAATTCCTTTATGATCCAACAGATGATGATAAAATCCGACTTAATTTCCTGACCATTTACAATACTTTGGATTATCAGGAAACGGCAACGACCATTGAAGGTGCTGAAGCCTTGAATAGCAGTTTGACCCAGTTCAATTTAGCTGGTAGTGTATCTTACGAACGTCATTGGAATAACGCCTTCACTAGCAATTTCGAGCTGTATATCTCACAATACGATCTAGACGCCACTAATTTTGATGTGATTAACGACCAGCGACTTATTCAAGAAAACAAGGTGGTCGATGCCGGATTGAAAGTAAAGACCTCCTACGAGTTTACTGACGAACTTAAATGGTCCAATGGTTATCAATTCTCAGAAGTGGGCATTAGCAATCTTGAAGATGTAAACAATCCTCTTTTTAGGAGTTACATCAAGGAAGTGACAATTACTCATGCCGGGTTTAGTGAAGCGAAATACGCATCTGAAACTGGAAATACCAATGCCACATTGGGCTTTCGCGCCAATTATTATGAAAAATTCAAGGCATTGTTATTTGAGCCTCGATTGAGTTTCAGCCAGAATATCCTCAATAATCTCAAAGTTGAAATCCTAGGAGAGTTCAAAAGCCAAATAACTACACAGATCATTGACCGTCAGAATGATTTCTTGGGTATTGAAAAACGTCGTTGGGTCTTAGCCAATGATCTAAATATCCCAATAGTAAAGAGTAAGCAAGCCTCGATTGGGTTGCATTATTATAAGAATAAGCTTCGTTTAAGTGCCGAAGGTTATTATAAGGATGTTGAAGGTATTACCACCAGAAGTCAAGGCTTCCAAAATCAGTATCAATTCGTCAATGGTATTGGCGGTTACCGGGTAAAAGGTGTGGATTTCCTTATCAATAAACAGTTTGAGGATGTTAGTGCTTGGCTTAGTTATTCTTATAGCAAGAACGATTATACCTTCGACGACCTTAATAATGGCAGCGAATTCCCTAACAATATAGATACGCGACATGCTGTGACATTTGCAGGCACCTACACTTATAACAATTTAAAACTGGCTTTGGGTGTCAATTGGCGCAGTGGCAAACCAACTACGGCACCACAGTTAGGTAACGAGGTAATTAATGGTGATATTAATTACGAATCACCTAATAGCAGTATTCTAGATGATTATTTAAGGACAGATCTATCTGTGACATACGATTTTGACTTCAGTAGGAATGTCCATGCGAAGGCAGGATTATCACTTTTGAATGTGTTGAACCAAGAAAATATTATCAATACTTACTATACTATTGATGATGATGACAACATCACTAAGATCGACAGCCAATCGCTGGGTATTACACCAAATTTAAGTTTTAGGGTAAGTTTTTAAGATTTGATAGTCTAATAAAATAGTCTAACTTAGTGGAACTATCGCTATAGACCAATGATACTTGGCGTAAAGAAGTATTGAATAAGTCCATATCATATTATCAACTGTAATATCAAAAACATTAAAACTTCAATTATGCTATCAAAAATAAATGGCAAGATAGTGCCTCATTCTATAGGTTTCCTCGTATGCTTGTTCATCTTTGTTATATTAGCCAATACATTGTCTCTAGTAGCGCAAAGCACGGTGACAGGTCTTCGTTTTAACAAACAGAACGCTCCTAGTGTTAATGCCACTGTTATGCCGCCTAAGGGACAAGGAGCAAGTAGAGCTCAAATAAATAAAGGCGACAATTTGATTTCAGGTACACGTTTGATCATTCCACCAGGAACCACGGTAATACTGCAATCCCCTGGAGGAAGACAGATTTGTTCATCCACTCAAGGTAAAACCATGGAATATACGGTGAATATAACTCCAAAGGGTGAAAACCATACTGTTCGTGGCAAAGGCGCCCAAGTAAAAAACACTGTAGCCAAATCTGTTGGGTACAACTATCGCTCCGGCAATGGACGTGGAACAACTACTGCTGCCCGAGGCACTGAGTATACTTTTACCGACATGTCCGAAGGCAAGAACGAAAAAGCCGTCATCATCACCGAAGAAGGCAGTATCAATATTATCGACAAGGTACCTATTACCATTGGAGGTAAATCCACTGCCACCAATAAACGAGGCCAACCATTAACCAAGGCCGTATCTCGAATACAAAATGGAGGTGACGGATTATATACCTCGAGTGATTCTCCCTTGAATTATAATGACTACGGACAGGCAATAGCAAATGTGGCGGCCGAAATCGAATACATTGAAGATCCCGAGGAAAAAGCCGATAATTTATTATTTCTTGGTGACCTGTATATGGATGTTGAGCAGTATGAAAGTGCACTCGATCCCTTTAATCGAGCTTATGGAATTTTTGCAGAGTATTACGGGATAGACGATCTAGCAACTCTGGAAGCACAGTTGTCTTATGCAGAAGCGTCCTCTTATTTAGGAAGAGATGATGCAGCGAGAGAAATCACGACTGGTGCCAGTGACATTTTACAAGAATTGCAGCAGTTTAATGAGGAAGATCTACAGTATATAAATCAACAGTTATATATTGATGAAGATGACGATGTAGCTTATGATGCTATTTGTGAAGAATTGATGGAAATATATGGACTATTAGGATGGGCATATGAAATTGGAGGCAATGAAGCTGTGAGCAATCAATATTATAACGCCATGGACTCAGGATGTAACTAAGAAAATAGGTTATATGCTCACTCTTAAACGCTTAGCAATTTATCTTATCATATTTTTGATCTCCCTTGTTCTTGCGATTACCATAGGTAATTGGAGAAAGGTTGACAACTATCTTGTTGGCTACTCCAATCGAACAAGTGAACAAGAGCACATTGTCAATAAAGACATCGTTTTTGTTCATGTCGATCAAAATCCTCCTGGCGATAGTGGTTGCGAAGCTTTTTTTCAGAAAAGAAGAAATACAATCGATCTTTTAAATGCTATTGCTGAGCAAGCAGCTGTCAATAACGGTCCAAAAGGTGTCGTTTTGGATATCTGGTTCGGAAATGACAATACAGAACAACAAGGATTGTTAGAGGCCATTGAATATTTACAAGCCTATGACACACCGGTCTACGCAGCTTATAACATTAATGCATCAGGACAGAGCATCGATATAGATAGCACAGATTTTGATAAATTGGAAATCGCTCATCTCACCAAAGCTTATAACTTGCTCTCCAATAGCAATGAAGAAACCCACTCTGGTTCGGGGCGTTACCATACAAATTTCTATCCAGAACGCAATATGGCGTCTTATGAAAATGACTTTGTTTTTCATTCCGGCACATTTGGGGACTCCGCGTTGATTGAATCACTTGTATATAAGGTGGTTAAAGATCTGGGAGATTCGAAATCAATGCTCTTGGAAGATAAACGCCGAGGCTCGATTGTTCCTTACGCGTCTTTGAGTGAAATGCAAATGAGAAGCTATTTTTTTAGTCCTGACAGCACCCTTTCTATCAATAGTTTTATTCCTTATGAAGGCATGGATCCTTCCGACCAGATAATCGACATGGATGAAAAAATTGTGATTGTTGGTGACCCAGTGAGTGATCTGATTGACTTAGGAAGTACGACCCTGCCTGGTCCCTATGTCGTAACGTGGGCCATTAGCGACCTATTGGATGGAAACATCCGACTAAAACTTCCACTAGAAAGTACCTCAGTCATAATTGGTCAAATGCTCTTATTTGCTTTTTTTGTAGCACTGACATATGCGTTGATTTTTAAATATGTCAAGTCCCTGCAAACCAAACCTTTGATTATTGCCATTCTATCATTCATTGCGGTATTGCTCTTGCTATTTATTTACTATCACGTAATCCTGTCATTTAAGGCAGTTATCCCTGTTGGGCAGACCATGATCTCAATGATCGTTGCAGCCTTTTTGAGTTGGCGATTTGCGTATAAATTCTTGGTCACAGGAGTTTCCGAAGGATCAGAGAAATATGACATCTTCATTAGCTATTCTCACGGACCGAAGGCAGATTGGGTGGAGGAACATGTATACGAGCCACTAGCGGCCTATCGAAAGCAAAATGGAGACAAGCTCAATATCTTTTTCGATAAAAAGAGTATTGGGATTGGAGAAGCCTTTACTTCTAAATACATGTGGGCCATTGTAGACGCCAAGTGTTTCATTCCGGTGGTAACTGATGAGTACTACGGAAAAAACCATTGTAAAAACGAATTGGATTTAGCTGTTAATCGCTACGTAGAAAAGCTCATCAACATCAATATGTTAACTTTTAATTTTGAAGCGGTACCTGAGCCTTATCGCACTTTTAACTTTATCGACGTGGGGAAAAATTCCAATTTCATTGACCTAATTACATCAAAGTTAGACACAGACCAAGCTTAATTGATATTACAAGTTGCATCATTAGTAAATAGACAAGCTCATGAGTGACAAGTCGAAATTACAAGAGCCACTCGAAGATGCATGGACCAAGAGACGCGAAGGACATTACGATGAAGATCTAACTCTTGTCAAGCAAGTCCATAAACTTTGTGATGATGCGGATCATGACATTCTAGGTAGGATATTCCATGTTTATATGCAATTTGTATCTGATCACGCGAATTATTCAAAAGCGATAGAATTTAGCCAAAAGTCATTGAGGTACTACATTAAAAGCAATAATTTGGATTCATTGTTATGAGTGATTAACAATTGCAAAGCGATATTTCGAACTTACATTCTTTCAGGCACATCGATCCCTAAAAATCCAAAGGCGTTCTTGATGGTATTGGCAACGACTTGAGATAGTTGTACCCTAAAGTTTTTTCATCCTCGCTACTTGCCCCTAGTATGGAGACATTTTGATAGAAAGAGTTGAACTCCTTTACCAAATCATAAGTATAATTAGCAACCAAGGCAGGGCTTTGCTGTTCCGCGCATTCTGGATTACTTCTGGAAACACTTGTAGTTGCTTAATGAGCTCTTTTTCTTTTTCGTGCATAGACACATTTTTCACTTGGTTTACAAACCAAAAGTGATATATCAATAGCGATATATAACAAGTTTAAGGAACATAGTATTGAAATACCATTGCCGCAACATGATGTATATATTAAAGATTTTCTTAAACCCAAAACAGTTAAGGATAATTAAAAAATAAAATCTCAAATGAGATATTTACCTCCATAAATAATGGCTTTAGGTATTTGTTTATAATGTTGTTCTAGGAAAAGCAAGAGTTAAAGATACTATTGGCAATGGAATTGGAACTGCAAAAGAAGATTTAAAGAACTTAGATACATTTACTAGTTTCTTTGACTTTTCTAAAGTCTTTGTATGTCCCAAAACGAAAATTGAAAAACATCCAAAGTAAAAGTAAATTATTGCGCCCACGAGAAACACCTTTTTTTTTTTAATTATTCATGAAACGGTATATTTGTTTTAATGAAAATAACTATGTTGCCCGTACAACCAAGTTCCATGCTTTCCTATTTTAGGGTAGGTAGGCTGTTGTATGGTGCACTTTTACTTTTTATCTTAGAATCTTGGATGTATGGTGTTCAACTAATGGAGGCCATTAAGTTTGAGTCAACAGCATGGGTCCTGTTTTGGGCGTGGTCATTTCTCTTTTCTTTTATTCACATTTATTTGGTAATCATGGATGGCTGGTCGCGCTACCAGAACTATAAGCGTACAAAGGACCAGTTCTTTATTCATGGTTTTAATGAGAAAATTGCGCTCAGTTATATGGGTTCTAAATGCCAACGCATGGCA
>CBESOB010000032.1:0-18315 GCA_965530995.1 uncultured Flavobacteriaceae bacterium | reverse complement strand
GTGCAAAACACGTCTAACTATTTATCCTTTTTAATGAATGACGACACTTATGTCGTTTACACACCAACCGATAGTCTGACGGTTTATAAAGCCACAGTTGAAGACAAAGGAATTCTAGAAGACCGATCAGATATAAAGGCAATGCAACTAGCTTCAAACGCTTATGAAGCAATGAATAAAGCTGATAAAATGGCATTTCTACCACGCTTGAATGCTTTTGGAAGCTATGAGCTGTATGATGACCAAATCTTTCAAGGAGGAGCCAATGGTTATTTGTTTGGAGCCCAGTTAAGTTGGGATATTTTTCAAGGGTCTAAACGTTTTGGAAAAGCACAAAAAAGTAAAGCAGAATTCGAAAAATCGAAATTAGAATATGAGCAGTATGTGTCAAAAAGCAATTTAGAATTAGACAAAGCAAAGCGTTCCTTGTTAGATGCTGAAAATAAACTAAATCTAACAAAATTAGCATTAAATCAATCTGAAGAATCTTTAAGAATACGAACCAACAGATTTAAAGAAGGCCTAGAAAAAACGTCCGATCTGTTGATTGCGGAAACCCAGTACGCCCAAAAGCAATTAGAATATTATCAGACCATTTTTGAATACAATTATACGCAAGCCTATTTGCATTTTTTAACCAAGAGTTAATAGCCTATGGTCTGAGCTCAAGGAAACAGAACAATGTCTAGTCGAGCGCAATCGAGACCTAATTAAAACAAATTTAAAATGAAAAAATACATATATCTATTCACGTTAGCCACAGCAACGTTATTCGTAACGAGTTGCGGTAACGAGGACAACATGGTTAAAGACGACAATTCGCCAGCAATTAATGTAGAAGTCAGCCAAGTATCAGCCAATAATAATGGTCCATTTTTATCTGTAAGCGGAAAGATCCAAGCGACAAACAGTGTGGATCTTAGCACCAGAATGATGGGTCATGTTAATAAAGTACATGTGAATGTTGGCGACAACGTGCGTAAAGGACAAGTATTGGTCTCTATAAATAATAGCGATTTACAAGCTAAACGCGCTCAAGTAAACGCAGGGATTACCGAAGCGACTGCAGCTTTTAATAATGCACAAAAGGACTACAAACGATTTAAGAATTTGTTTGCAGAAAATAGTGCCTCTCAAAAAGAAATGGATGACACGACAGCCAATTTTGTAATGGCAAAGGCACGTTTAGAATCTGCCAATCAAATGAAAAACGAAATAAACGCACAGTTTGCTTATGCTAATATAACGGCACCTTTTAGTGGCATTGTTACGAGTAAGAATATTGAAACTGGCGATATGGCAAATCCCGGAATGCCTTTAATAAGCATAGAAACCCCTGGGAATTTTGAAGTGATGGCTATGGTTCCAGAAACGGAGATCTCGCAAATTAAAAAGGGAACTGAAGTCACTATTTTGGTAAAATCGATAAGCAAAACTATAAAAGGAAACGTTACAGAAGTAAGTACCTCTGCTAAACATACTGGTGGACAATACCTAGTGAAAATCGGTTTAGATAAAACCGAAGCAAATATTCTTTCTGGAATGTTTGCAACTGTTCAATTTCCTATAGAGAAGCAACCAAAATTCAATCTAGTTTTAATTCCTACGGAAGCCATTATCACTAAGGGTCAGTTATCGGGTGTGTATACGGTAAGTCAGAGCAATACAGCGCTTTTACGTTGGTTGCGCCTAGGGAGGTCATTTGGTGATCAAGTAGAAGTTCTATCTGGATTAAATGCCGATGAAGCGTATATAGTTTCTGCAGATGGAAAACTTTTTAATGGCGCTAAAGTCATCCCATCCTCAATCCTTCCCAAGTGAAAGGAAGAAGAATGAAAGTTTAGGTGCAAAAACAATTAAAAAAATAAATCCAAATCAAAGCCCTTTGGGGTTTGGGGAATAACTAATAAGCCGCGTTAAGGATAGCAGTGAAAATCCTTTTTACGCCAGTTCGAGTGAATTTGCCCAAGCAAATTTGTATCGAGAACTAGTAAAAAGATTGTAGCGAATAGCCTGATAAAACGCCCAAAATATAAAATAAAATGAAAGAAGGTCTAGCTGGAAAAATTGCAAAAGTCTTTATAGGTTCGAAGCTTACTGTACTTTTAATGATCGTTTTTATGGTGGTTGGGGTGTATACTTCATTCTTGATTCCTCGTGAAGAGGAGCCACAGATCGACGTGCCAATTGCAGATATCTTCGTGGGTTATCCAGGAGCAAGCCCAACAGAACTCGAATCACGAGTCATTAAGCCTTTAGAGAAATTGATATCGAATATTAAAGGGGTGGAATATGTGTATTCTACATCCATGAAAGAGCAAGGGATGGTGGTTGTGCAGTTTTATGTGGGCGAAGATATTGAGCGTTCTTTCGTGAAATTATATAACGAAATCAATAAGCATATGGATCAAATGCCTCAAGGCGTGACGTTTCCATTGGTGAAAACCCGTGCTATTGATGATGTACCGATGCTTGGATTAACTTTATGGAGTGAAAATTACGACGATTACCAATTAAGCCAAATGGCCCAGGAATTGGAAGCCGAAATCAAAAAGGTTAATGACGTGGCGATTACTCATAAAATAGGCGGTAGAGCGCGTCAATTGCGCGTGGTTCTGGATAAAGATAAATTGGCTGCTAGTGGATTGGATTTCTTGTCTGTTTCTGAAATGATCAAAGCGAATAATAGTCAATTAAATTCAGGAAGTTTCGATAAGAATGATACTGAATTCCTTGTAAACACTGGGAAATTTTTAGAGAGTGTAACAGATGTTGAAAATTTGGTTGTTGGTGTGCAGCAAGATCAACCGATTTACTTAAAACAAATTGCAAGCATTATTGATGGTCCAGAAATACCAAAAAATTATGTGAGCCTGGGCTTTGGACAAGGAAGTAAAAAAGCGTCTGAGCATAAATCTGAATATCCTGCCGTAACCATTTCGGTAGCTAAACGTAAGGGCGCAGATGCCATGAAAATTGCGGAAATAATAATTGATAAAGTAGACCATTTACGTACCACGTTAATTCCGGATGATGTACATGTAGAAGTTACTAGAAACTATGGCGAAACGGCCTCGCATAAAGTGTCTGAATTATTGTTGCATCTTATAGGGTCTATTTTTGCGGTAACCATTGTAGTGATGTTGGCAATGGGTTGGCGCGGCGGTTTGGTCGTGTTTTTATCAGTGCCCATTACGTTTGCACTGACATTGTTGAGTTACTATATGTTAGATTATACGTTGAACAGAATTACGCTTTTCGCATTGGTATTTGTCACTGGAATTGTGGTGGATGACTCCATTATCATTGCAGAGAATATGCATAGGCATTTTAAAATGAAGCGCCTGCCTTTTAAGCAAGCTGCATTATACGCCATTAACGAAGTTGGGAACCCAACTATTCTAGCAACATTTACAGTAATCGCTTCGGTGTTACCCATGGCTTTCGTGTCTGGGTTAATGGGCCCATATATGGCGCCAATGCCAATTGGTGCCTCTATTGCCATGATTTTGTCATTGTTCGTTGCATTGACCATCACACCTTATTTGGGATATATTTTCTTAAGGGAGAAGGATAAGAAAGGGAAAGAAGAAAAAGCTGAAAAACCTTTGGAAGAAACTTTGATCTATCGCATATACAACAAATTTGAACGACCTTTAATGGAAAGCAAAACAAAGCGCTGGTTGTTTTTAGGTGGGACATTTTTATTGTTAATGGGAACAATGGTATTGTTTTTCACTAACTCGGTAGCAGTAAAAATGTTGCCTTTTGATAATAAAAACGAATTTCAAGTCGTCATAGATATGCCAGAAGGTACGACGCTTGAACGCACAGGAGTTGTAACTCAAGAAATAGCACAGTATTTATCTACACGTCCGGAAGTCGTGAATTACCAAAATTACATCGGAACATCTGCACCAATCACTTTTAATGGTTTGGTACGTCATTACGATTTACGTGGTGGTAGTAATATGGCAGACATTCAAGTAAATTTAATTGATAAAGGTGAACGAGACATACAAAGTCATGGTATTGCAAAGTTGTTGCGCCCAGAGATTCAAAAAATAGCTTCAAAATACAATGCCAATGTAAAATTGGTAGAAGTGCCGCCAGGACCGCCAGTTATGTCGACCATAGTCGCAGAGGTTTATGGGCCGGATTATAATGAGCAAATCAAGATAGCCAATAGTGTTAAAGACATTCTAAAAAACACTGAAGATGTTGTTGATATAGATTGGATGGTGGAAGCTGACCAAACAGAATATCGATTCAATATCAATAAAGAAAAAGCCATGCTTTATGGGGTGACGCCAAAGCAAATAGCCTACACCATGAATATGGCATTGTCTAATAGGGCCATTACAAACCTGTATGATGAAGATGCTAGCAACCAAGTGGGGTTGGTCCTAGCCCTGGATGAAAAAGAAAAATCGACGATCACAGATATTTCACAATTAAAAGTTAGATCTAAACAAGGTGCATTGGTGCCAATTGCCGACTTGGTTACTATTGAAGAAACCACAAGTGCAAAAAGTATTTACCGTAAGAATCAAAAAAGGGTGGTGTATGTCATGGCCGATATGGCAGGAGAGCTTGAAAGTCCAGCATATGCCATTTTAGGAATGGAAGAAAGGCTTAAAGAGATTGAACTTCCTGAAGGTTATAAGTTAAACGAAATGTATTTAGGGCAGCCAGATTTTGAAGATGATTACACGGTGAAATGGGATGGCGAATGGCAAATTACCTTAGAGGTGTTTAGGGATCTGGGAATCGCCTTTTTAGGGGCAATTATCTTGATCTATATTTTGATCGTCGGCTGGTTTCAAAACTTTAAAGCACCGGTGGTCATGATGGTTGCCATACCCTTATCCTTGATCGGGATCATTCTTGGGCACTGGATCATGGGCGCATTTTTCACTGCAACATCTTTTATAGGAATGATTGCTTTAGCCGGAATCATGGTGAGGAACTCGGTGTTATTGATTGATTTTATCAATCTGCGAACTGCAGAAGGGGTGCCATTAAAACAAGCAGCCATCGAAGCAGGAGCCGTAAGAACAACGCCCATTTTATTAACTGCAGGGACGGTTGTTATTGGAGCCTTTGTGATACTGTTCGATCCGATTTTTCAAGGATTGGCCATATCGTTAATGGGAGGCACCATTGTTTCAACGGTCTTAACCTTGTTGGTTGTACCATTGGTGTATTATATGATAGAACGTAAAAATTACAAATAATGAAATTAGTCATTGTAACAGCAGTCGAAGTCTTTCATAAAGATATTATGAAACTCTTTAAGAAAGCGAATATTGAAAGTTTTAGTGAATCCGATATTGACGGTTATAAAAATACAAGTTCCGTATTAATGGCTTCCAATTGGTTTTCCGGTGAAAAAGGAGGGAATGAATCAAATATGTTCTTCTCGTTTACAGAAGAAGAGCATATTGATGCTTTATTCGATTTAATAAAAGAATTCAATGCAAATTTAGAAACGAACAATCCTATTAAAGCGATAGTTGTTCCAATTGAAAAACACATTTAAATATATTGATTATGAAAAATAGAGTCTTTAGAGCCATAGTTGGCAGTTTTATATTGATTAGCTTAATACTTGCCGTAACGGTCCATATGAATTGGTTATGGTTCACGGTATTTGTTGGTGTTAATTTAGTACAATCATCCTTGACAAAATGGTGCTTATTGGATACCATTTTAGAGAAAGTGTTCCATGTAAAAAATTGATGTTGGATATTTGAAATTTGGGAATCATTGATAAACGAATTAGCTGTTTTTATCGGTATTATCAAGGAAGATTCTAGCTAGAAAAGTCGTTTTTTGGTTTATGGGGTAGGAGATAGGCCCTTTAACTTGTTCTAGTATAGTATAATCATCCTTATTGCCCTAGATTAATTGTATTACTATAAATTTCACTAAATTCAACTGATATATAGCACTACTGATAACCAACATTAATGACATCTTTTCTTTCAAGATTAAAAGTATATATAGGCCCATTATTCAATACAAGAGCTGCAGGGCTCTACATTTTACTTTTTGCGGCGTCTATAGCGATAGCAACATTTATTGAGAATGATTTTGGCACGAGCGCGGCTCAAAAAGTCATTTTCAAGGCATGGTGGTTCGAACTACTGCTATTAATGTTCAGCATTTCCATTGTTGTGAACATTTTTAAATTCAGGATGATTCCTCAAAAAAAGTGGTCTTTACTGCTTTTTCATTCAGCGATAATCGTCATTCTTCTAGGAGCAGGGATAACGAGGTACTTCGGATTTGAAGGCATGATGCATATACGAGAAAATACCGCATCGAATAGTTTTCTCTCATCCAATACTTATTTGAAGTTCAATGTCAATAAAAATGGAAAATCTTATGACTTCAATGAACCCGTGCTATTTGCCTCCTTGGGCAATAATGCTTGGCAAGAATCATATTTGATCGACGGCGATTCGGTGGAAGTTCAGGTTAAAGAGTTCATACCAAACCCGAAACAGATGTTAATTTCTAGTATGGATGGAAAGCCAACGTTAAAGATCGTTGTCGCTGGGATGAACGGAAGAGAAGAATACTTCATTAATGAGGGACAAACCAAACGGATCAGGAATGTGGTTTATAATTTTAAGGAGGAGCAACTGCCTGGAGCTATTAACATCATGTATTCCAATGAATCTTTGTTATTTAATACAGATAGGGTACTCACGCAAATGGTGATGGCGACCCAAAAGAAGGATTCAATTTTCCCTAATGATAATTATAATCCATTAAAGTTGCGCTCACTATATTCTGATGGCACTAACAATTTTGTGTTTTCTGAATTCAATGAAAAAGCAGAAGTGGTCCTTGAATCTGAATCGGTTAAAGTGAAGAACGAAAGTATCACTGCTTTGAAAATGGATGTTTCTGTAAATGGAACTAAGCAAGAAACCATAATCTACGGTAGTAGAGGAATGCCGGGGAGACCACAAACCTTAGGATTTAATGAGACTAACGTCTCGGTCTCTTATGGGTCGAAAGATATCAATTTGCCGTTTTCGGTTCATTTGAAAAAGTTCATTATGGATAAATATCCAGGAACTAATAGTGCTTCTTCCTATGCTAGTGAAGTTGTCTTGATAGACGATAGAAAAGATGTGAAAATGGATTTTAGGATCTTCATGAATAATATCTTGAACTACGAAGGGTACCGCTTTTTCCAATCGTCCTTTGATAAAGACGAAAAAGGCACCTATTTAAGTGTTAATCATGATTATTGGGGGACATTGATCTCGTATATAGGATATGGATTATTGACTATTGGACTAATAATGGTGTTCTTTAGTAAGAATACTAGATTTCATCAGGTTCTACAAAAGATCAAAAAGATCAGGGCCAAAAGCGGGACTTTTATGATTGCCCTAATGTTCTCTCTCGTGTCGACGGCCATTTTCGCTCAATCACATGGCAGTGATGCCCATATAACACATGCTGTGAGTCAAGAACATGCTGACAAGTTTAGCGAACTGGTAGTCCAAGATTTTAAAGGACGTATGAAACCTATCCATACGCTTTCAAGGGAATTGATGCGAAAATTACATCGTAAAGAGAGCCTTGATGGTTTGACTGCCGATCAAATAATGCTGGGCATGTTCGTAAACAGTAGTGATTGGTATGGCGTTAAAATAATCAAACTTGGCAAGCATGAAGACATATTGAAACAATTGGGAGTCTCAACGAAGTATGCTTCTTACAAAGATTTCTTCAATGAAAAAGGAGATTACAAACTAAGGGCGGAAGTGCGTAGAGTTTATGATCTCAATCCGAAGGATAGAGGCGTCTATGAAAAGGAATTACTAAAAATTGATGAACGACTCAATGTCTTAAGTATGTCGTTTTCGGGCAGTTTATTGAAGGTGATTCCTGTGGCTAATGACCTTAATAACACATGGATTGCAAGACATAATAATGGAAATGATAGTCATGAAAGTCACGTGGCCACTAACTTTTTTAATGCATATGCCAATGCCCTTAAAAAAGCCATTAGCACGAACAATTATATCGAGGCAGACAATTTATTGAACGAACTCAAGGCTTATCAGCTCAAGAATGGGGGTGCGGTGTTACCATCATCTTTAAAAATAAATTCTGAAATATTCCTTAACAACTTCAACGTGTTTAATCGGTTGGCAGGCTTCTACTTCTTTTTAGGATTGGCCTTCTTGTTCTTTTTATTCTTGTCGGTGTTCAAGCCAAATATAAATTTAAAAAAAATATATAAAGTATTGTTCGCATTGGTTGCTATAGGATTCTTGGCACATACGATCGGGCTTGGACTGCGTTGGTTTGTGTCTGGAAGAGCTCCTTGGAGCAATGGTTATGAGTCTATGATATACATTGCTTGGACTACCACATTGGCGGGGGTTCTTTTTACAAGGAAATCGTTTGGAGGCTTGGCTGCCACTATGGTTTTGGCATCTACTATACTTTTGGTTTCCATGCTGAGTTTTCTCGACCCGGAAATCACGCCATTAGTACCAGTATTGAAGTCTTATTGGTTGACCATTCATGTGTCCTTAGAAGCTGGTAGCTATGGGTTCTTGATGCTTGGAGCTATTATCGGATTGATAAATTTGATCCTGATGATATTCATTACTAAATCGAATAAAGACCGGGTGAAACGGATCATCACGGAAATGTCCTATATAAGCGAGTTGACCATATTTGGCGGCTTGGTAATGGTGAGTGTGGGTACATATTTAGGTGGTGTTTGGGCCAATGAATCCTGGGGTCGCTATTGGGGTTGGGATGCTAAAGAAACCTGGGCTCTGGTCACTATTTTGATGTACGCATTCATACTGCACATGCGCATTATTCCAAAACTAACAGGACTATTTGTCTATAACGTATCTACTATATTTGGATTAGCGACGGTTATCATGACCTATTATGGTGTGAACTACTACCTGTCTGGCTTACATTCTTATGCTACTGGTGATCCAGTACCAATACCAAAATGGGTATATATAGTCGTCTTGTGCTTAATTGTTATAAGTGTCTTAGCGTATTTAAAAAAGAGAAAATACAAAGCGATTACTTAATTATCAGGCCATTCTCCAATATAAGATCGTAGCGATAACCAGCACCAAAATCTTTGTTTAGGGTTACCAGTGCCTTGATGGTAAAGGATGAACCTTCAGGAACGAATTCTTGAGAGGTAATTACGAGATCGAAGTCGTCTTTGCTTCCATCTTTTATATGAATCCAATTCCGATTCATTATACCAGCATTGATCTTAGTGCAAATACCACTCAGTTGAATGGTCTTTCCTTCGTATTTTTTTGGATCTTTAACCAACTCTGCGATTTTAATGGATCCTTGATGCTGGACTACCTTATCCGTATGGGTTTCAATGGCTACTTTGACAGGCGTCTTTTCTTTGGCTTCTGTATAATCACTAATGTTAATTTTCCCCGTATTATCCCCATGCTTTTGAGCAACAAGATTGGTGACCAAATACACAGTTTCAAAAACCCTATTATACTCTTTGCTTTCAAAGTTGGTTTTTAGCAATCCTCCTTTGTAAAAATAAGTTTCACCAATGTTTACCTCTTTTTTTCCAGTGGCTATCCAGAATTGCTTAGCGCCTTCGGTAACATTGAGATACACATATTTTTCAGCTGGTAGCACTTCATTTATAACAACAGTATGCAGGTCATCGCCAAACGCTTGGCTTTTATTACTACTTATTTCCGCTGGGGCATTGGTGTCTTCCGAAAATATCCCTGACGCTTCCACTTGACCTTTATTTTCTGAAGTTGATGTAATGACTTTGGGTTTATTATTACATGCTGCTAGTAAAACTGTTACTGCTAATAATAAGACTGTGTTTATTTTATTTTTCATGATCTATTTTTTTCGTTGTCTATAAAAACGTTTTATAATTCTTGTGTTGATTCTAAAATTGTCTTCTTGATTATATGTTGAATATTCTCCTGATAAACTTATTGTTAATGACCTATCCAGATAATAGGAAACATAAGTGCCAATATAATGCTGATTGAATTCTGGTACGTTAGTGGTGTATTTATAATTCACAAATCTATAATAAAAATCGGCATTCAATCTATTATCCATAAATGGCCTTGAATATCGTAATGATGCTATGTTGCTGTCTAAATAATTTGAAGAGTTCATATTGTAAGTCAGAGAAACCCTTCCATCAATGGGTAAGTCGGAAAAACTAACATATCCGTAGATATTATCAGACTTGTTCTGACTATCGTTTTGAAATCGCTTGCTATAACTTAAGCCGGTGAACACACTTTTAAATGGTTTAATATTAAGTCTTGCCCTAAATCCTTGTCTTGCAATATCCTCATCCAGTAATTCTTCAATGTCTGTTTCATAAGTCTTATAATAAATAATTCGTTTTCTCGAATCATAAGATAACATCAAGTTTATAGATCTATTAAAACGGTATCGTGCTGAGACGTACAAATTTGTTAGTCGAATACTGTTACCAATAGAATCATTGACTTGGTTGAATATATCCAATTCTGCGGTTGAAAAGAGATTCAGTTTCTTGTTAATGGTACTAGAGTGTTGTAAATATGTAAATCGTCTATCTAGGGCCCCTTTATTTCGTTGTTCTGCAATTCCTATTGTCGTTTGTGAGCTAAGATTTTCACTATTAGTTAGTCGTCCCACAAAGACGCCATATTGCAATAGGTCTGGATTAAATCCGTAATCAAAAATATCGGGTCTGAATCCAAGAATGGCACCAATATAATTCTTACCTAAGAATTTTTCAGCTTGCAATCCATCAATTGCTCCAAGCGAAGATATTTTATAGTTGATTTTTCGACCTGCAGTAATCGATAAAGTAGAATCGATATCATATCTCATTGCTAGATTGTATATTCTTAAATCATCAGCATTGTTTAGGCTACTACTTGTGCCAGAATTGATGTTGTATCTATAGTTAAAATAGGTCTCGACCGAAATTTTAGAATGATTAATATGATTGGCATTCAAGGAAAATCGTGTCATAAATCGATGGCGGTCGTCCCTGATTTCTGAAATAGTACTATAACTTGAAGCGGATAATCGTGCTCTTATGTCTTCAGAATAAAATGGGTTTTGTTTCTTTTTTGATATGGCTTGTATAGAGTCGTTAAAACTTATACCAATATCCTCGATAAGAGTTTCTTCTTCAAGAACTGTTTCCTTTATAATTCTGTAAGAGTAAAACACTATCATGTCTTTGGTAATGACACATTGGTTTATTTTGGTTGAAACCACTGAGCTGGATGATTTATTGGTAACTAACAAACAAGGCGTATTGTCTTTGGTATTGAGTGTGTCGCCTACGTTGATCATAGTTGTATTTTCAAACTTTATATACACGTTTTTCGATGTAATAAAAGTTACTTTTCCTTTTAAAGTAAGGTCAGTCTCCTGTCCATAAATAAAAGAACCAGTAAGCATCATAGTCAATATGAAAATGTATCTAATAGCCATAATAAGGTAAAGTTCTCTTCGATATTAAGGATTTGGGTGACATGCTATACATGCATTACTATCGTACACATAACCTTCAAAAGCTGGTTCACCTGGATGATCATGTATATTGTTAGTTTCTCCTTCAGCATGGCAGGCAAAACAGCTAAATGTCGAATAATCATTGGCAACAGTATGACATTCCGTACATGCGTTCCATTCCCCTTGATGTCTGCCACTATAAATTGGGAAATACATGTCGTCATGATCCCAATTCGCAGGTGTCCAACCAGGATTGGTGGTATGACAAGCGACACAATCGATTGGAAATTGAGCCGCTGTATGATTTGGATCGTTGGTATTATCATAATCTGTTTGATGGCAACTCACACAGTTTGGATCAGCATCCGAATAATTAGCAGTCGTATGGCATTGTGTGCAATCTTGTATGTCATGACCTAATGTGAGTGGGAAAAAGTCGTGATCGATATTCGCTGGTGTCCATCCTGGGTTTGTCGTGTGACACGACACACAATCTGTAGAGAATCCCGCACTATTATGATTCGGGTTGGTGGTTCCATCGTAATCGGTCTGGTGACAGGTTACACAGTTTGGATCAGCATCCGAATAATTAGCAGTCGTATGACATTGCGTACAGTCTTGAATATCGTGACCCAATGTGAGTGGGAAAAAGTCGTGATTGATCTCTGCTGGTGTCCATCCCGGGTTTGTCGTGTGGCACAACACACAATCTGTGGAGAATCCCGTACTATTATGATTCGGATTAGTGGTTCCATCATACTCTGGTTGGTGACAGGTTACACAATTTGGATCTGCATCTGAATAATTAGAAGTCGTATGGCATTGCGTGCAATCTTGAATATCGTGACCCAATGTGAGTGGGAAAAAGTCGTGATTGATCTCTGCAGGTGTCCATCCTGGGTTTGTCGTGTGGCACGACACACAATCTGTGGAGAATCCTGTACTATTATGATTCGGATTAGTGGTTCCATCATACTCTGGTTGGTGACAGGTTACACAATTTGGATCTGCATCTGAATAATTAGAAGTCGTATGGCATTGCGTGCAATCTTGAATATCGTGACCCAATGTGAGTGGGAAAAAGTCGTGATTGATCTCTGCAGGTGTCCATCCTGGGTTTGTCGTGTGGCACGACACACAATCTGTGGAGAATCCTGTACTATTATGATTCGGATTAGTGGTTCCATCATACTCTGGTTGGTGACAGGTTACACAATTTGGATCTGCATCTGAATAATTAGAGGTCGTATGGCATTGTGTACAATCTTGAATATCATGACCTAAAGTTAGTGGGAAAAAGTCATGGTCGATATTCGCAGGAGTCCATCCTGGGTTTGTCGTATGGCATGACACACAATCTGTGGAGAATCCAACATTATTGTGATTTGGATTCGTCGTTTCGTCATAATGAGTCTGGTGACAGCTTATACAATTGGGATCTGCATCAGCGAAATTACTTGTTAAATGGCACTGCGTACAATCTAAATTATCGTGACCCAATGTCAAAGGAAAAAAATCATGGTCACCAATATTATCGGTTTCCCAGCCATCACCAATTGGGTTATGACACTCAATACAATCTGTTGAAAAATTTGTATGATCTGGACTTTCAGCAGCCAAATAATCTTGCTTATGGCAACTTATACATTCATTTCCGATGTAATCAAATCTTAAATCGGGTTCGGAAGTATGGCAATCTACGCAACTTAAACTGTTATGAGTTCCAACTAAAGGAAATCCGTTTTCCTCATGTATTTCTGGGATATTATCTACTAACCACGTGTTGGAAGTATGACAGCGTACACAGTCATTTCCAACGGACGAACTATGAATATCATTATGACAAGAAGCACATTGATTGGGTGATTCATTAAACACTAGTGTTGTGTGACAAGCTTTGCAATCGGTTTGTGTATGAGCACCTTCTAGTTTAAAATCAGTATTACTGTGGTCAAACCGCATCAAATACACATCCATTTCCCAACCGGATGGATTGTGGCATTGATTGCAATTCACCTTAAGCTCTTCACCATGTGGTGATTGCGCAAAAGTTGATGCATACATCAAAAGCAGGGTTATTATTGATGACAGTCTATACATTCAAATTTGTTTAACTTATATAAAACAACGGTTTTGCCATTTTCAATGCTGCTCGTATGGCATTCTCGACAATCAACTTCCTTGTGCTTGCCTTCTAGAGGGAATCTCGTTGAACCATGATTAAAATTTTCTGGTATCCAACTGGTTGTTACATGACATTCAACACAGTCTGTTATGCCATTTATAGCAAATGAATCGTCATGTACATTCTCATGGCAAGCAATGCAGTTCGTATCCAAATTAGCAAATTCCTGTATAGTATCATCCTTATTATCAGTATTTTCGATGAAATGACAAGCTCTGCAATCTACTTCTAGATGTTTTCCATCAAGTGGCCAATCCGTCAAATTATGGTCAAAAGTTAATTCCGTCCATGTCTCATTGATATGACAAGCTTTGCAATCTTGATTGGGATAAAATGTTTCACTGATGTAATCTTCATGAATATCTTGGTGACAGTCTACACAGGTTGTCCCTAACTCCCTGAATGTCCAACGCGCGTCATCTTCACTAACATGACAAGCATAACAGGGTGTCGCAACATGTGCTCCTTCTAAAGGGAATGATGTTTCCTGATGCTGATCTATGGTATATAAGCTGTATTCGAAGCCTTCTTGTAACGAATGACATTCTAAACAATCTGGAGAAACTCCGTTATCGGCGAACTCTCCTTCATGATAATCATTATGACAGTTTGTACAGGCTGAAAAATCGATAGCTTCAGAATACCGACTTGTATGGCATTGCTTACAATCTACTTCTATGTGTTTACCTTCTAATGGATAATCAGTGACGGTATGATCAAAGAAGTCCATGTTCTTCATCGTAAAAAAGCTTCTTTCCGTATGGCACTTTGCGCAATCCAGCCCAAACTTGCCTTCATGCGTGTCTTCATGGCACTTCACACAATTATTTTCTTGCACTTTCAGATTATCTTGAAACACCAGTAGAGGGTTATCACTTTCTTTATGACAACTAAAGCAGTCTACTTGTTTATGTTTTCCTCGTAACGTGAAACTTGTTGCATCATGATTGAATTTGTCTTCACCACTAAAAAAGGAAAAAGAAGTTTCTGTATGGCATTGTTTGCAATCTCCTGGTAGTTTATTGTTATGTGGATCCTCATGGCAAGATTTACAATCGGTAAAAGGGACATCTGCAAATTCTTGAAATTCTAGACCATTTCTTGTAGTCACTTTATGGCATTCGATGCACTCCACATCCAAATGCTTCCCTTTCAATGGGTAATCAGCATCGCTATGGTCGAAGTTGGGCGCAGGTTTAAAAGCTTCCATATCATGACAAGACGTACAATCCGTTGAAAGGGTCTTTTGATGAAAATCGTCATGACATGACAGGCATTCTTGTTCCAAACCAAGAAACGTGTTGTCTCTCTTTCTAATTTCTATATTTTGAATATTATCCGCCATATGACATTCTCTACAATCTACAACCGCATGTTTACCTTCTAGGGGGTACCCAGTTTGATCATGTTTAAAATTATCTTCATCAAAGCGTATCATGTCAAATTTTCGACCGTGATGTTCGCTATGACATTTAAAACAATCTTGCTTCACCACATTAGAACTGGCATGAAAGCCTTGATCCTTGTCGATTAAGCTTTGTATTTCGGTATGACAATCCAAACATTTACTATTTAACACCTTTTCGCCTAGTTCATGGCACTGTGTGCAATTACTCATCCCTTCTAGCGCCTTATGTGGTTCTGACAGGTCGCCAGGAGATATTTGGCCATAACTAGCCATGGAGATGAAAAAGACCAAAGTGATATGAGTAATTAACTTATTCATGCCATCTAATTATGTCTTTTCATTGTGTATCCAAAACGCTTGGTGATTTCTACACCTGCTTTTTGCAAAAAACTTGTGGGTAATTCGCCGCCTGCAAAAATGTAGACCAGATCGTTTTCTATTTGTTTTATCTCATCTTCGTCATCGATCTTAAGCAATACATTATTATCATTTATAGAAACTACGTTTGAGTTAAAAATCACTTTTAGGGTTTTGTCTTCAATAGCTTCATTGACTCTCTCTTTGTTTTTGGGTTTTAAACGCGCAAATTTGTCTTTTCTATAAGATAGTATGGCATCGTTATCGTCCTTTAGTAATAAAACAGTTTCAATGGCAGAATCCCCACCTCCAACAACTAAAACTTTCTTGTTTTGTATATGTTCTGGTTCTAATAATCGATAGGCGACTTTAGTGGATTCCTCTCCAGGAACGTTTAGTTTTCTCGGGCTACCTCGTTTTCCGATGGCCAATAGAACATGATTGCAAACGTATTCCTGCTTGGTATTCGTGACTATTTTAAATGTATTATCCTCTATAGGTATGATATGCTCGACCTTGGTGTTTTCTTGAATCTTTATATCATGCTCTGCAATCACTTTTTTCCATAATTGTAGTAATTCGTCTTTTGATGTATTATATAATTTAGCCTTTCCATAAAGAGGCAAATCCATTGGAGAGGTCATCACGATCTTGGCTCTGGGAAACGTATAGACAGTTCCACCTAGGGAATCTTGCTCTAAAGTCATACTGGTTAATCCCTTTTGTTTTGCGGCGAGTGTGGCCGAGATACCAGCTGGTCCTGCACCAATGATAATAACGTCGATAACATTTTCCTTGGATGGTTTGTTGTTTTTCATCATGTTCTCGATAGCCTGTTGCCCTTGTTCAACGCTATTTTTAATAAGTCCCATACCACCTAATTCCCCGGCGATGTATATGCCTTTAAAATTAGTTTCAAATGTTTCACTTACATGAGGCAGGTCGACACCTCTTGATTCTGTGCCGATACGCAGGGTAATCGCTTCGACGGGACATGCATGAAAACAGGCACCATGACCTATGCAATTGGCGGTATTAATTACGGTTGCGATACCATCGACTATACCCAAGATATCTTTTTCGGGGCACGCTGAAATACAAGCACCACTTCCAATACATGATTTAAGGTCAATATGCGGATACAATGATACTGGCTCAAATAACCCTTCTTCTTTTGCAATCTCCACTTTTTTTTCTACATCCTGGGAACTGACTTTCTTCTTTCTCATATAAAAATAGACGGTAATCGCACAGAGTATGAATACCGTACTATAAATTATGATCTGTTCTATTAGTACTTCTCCCATCAGAATATCCATTTATAACCAAAAGCAAGCGTAATCGCGATATGGATAATAACAATAACTAGCATAATAAGAGCAAATGGTAAATGAGCGACATGCCAATATTTAAAAAGCTTTTGCATAGTTTGTAATCGCGCTATTTTCCCAGAAAGAGAAATGTCATCCTTGACTAGTTTCAAAATATATTTTTTGTCTTCTTTAGGGAATTTTTTAATCTTTAATTCTTTTTTTAATAGTCGCACACTCTTTTTTGAAGTGCCTTCAGCATTTGTAACTTGAGTTATTAACGACCTGGTTTGATCATCAATTTTAAATTGTTCTTCCAAAACCGACATGAGGTTCGTCTTTAAGCCCTTCACTTCTATTAAAGTGAGCTCTCGACCTTCCAAAGTTCGCGGTATCTGAATATATATAAATCGTCCTATGACCCCACTTAAAACCACGGCAACCATACTCCAAAAAGCAATGGATACGATGCCTCCAAATTTAAATGCCGTATGGAAAAGTACCAATATTGGGCCCAAAGTGCATAGGAATATATGGAACTCCAATAAATACTTAAGGTTCAATTGCTTGGCCATGAAATTATAACGTTTTCTCGCGATGTATATTGACACTCCTATTAAAATCATCAGAGTACCTATAATACCCAAACCATGACCATAAGGCCCACTGGGCTTGAACCATGTGTGTTTAGGATGGTAAAATCGTTCTTCTAGTGAAGTACTATAATATTCGTAGCCCGTATATGATAGGTATATCGTGGCCAGTACGATAATAGTTATCATCGTACCTATGTAGGTTCTGTGGGCGTTTCTTTTCAATTATAAACAGATTAATTAGAATAAAATCCTTCTGCTCATACCAATTTTTTACTGATTTAATAATCAGTTCTACTAATATAACAGTTTAAACTGTTTTTTTCCTACCGATGAACGGAAATAAGATTTAAAAGAGCTAAGGTTTTATTCAATATGGAGACAAGTGCAATTCATTTAAGAATTCACTTTAGGCCTATATTCGAATTGTAAATGGATTCCCAATATCCAGAATCCTTCTTAAGGAGATTAAAAGTTTTTAGGAGTGCTATTTTAAATTGTAAATATCACTCAAGTAACCTTCGTGGGATTTGATCTTTCACCTACTAAAGTAAGTTTCTGAGGTTATTTGACATAAAAAACGCACAACTGTTGTTCCGTGCTATCTTATGCGGGGTAGAGGACGGAGCGCTAAGGAAAGGGCGGTATGACTTTTTAGTGAGCAGGGCAGGAGGTGCTCTGGAGACATAGGCTACCTTAAAATTTAGCACCACGGAACTAGCTCTTTCTTCGCAATATTTTATCAATTAAAGTTCAATTTTAGCTTATTTAGTTCACTTTGGTCATGTTAAAGTATTCATAATCAATTTGTGGTATTTGCTAATTATTTATTGTTTAATTATTTTTATCGCAGTTTAAACGAAAAATACAACAATGGACATCTTAAAGAAGCAGCGATCTTTGAAAATGCCAAGATGACTAAAATGT
>CBESOB010000031.1:0-18719 GCA_965530995.1 uncultured Flavobacteriaceae bacterium | reverse complement strand
TCTTTATGTAATTTTAGGCAATTCTAAGCCCAATTTTAATTGAAAGATACATTTAAACATAAGGGAATGCGCAACCAGTTAACACAAGTGGTTGCTTCTAAAGGCATTACAAATAAGGAAGTTTTAAATGCCATTGAAACTATACCACGTCATTTGTTCATGGATTCTGGATTCATAGATCATGCCTATCAGGACAAAGCGTTTCCAATAGGCGCAGACCAGACCATTTCGCAGCCCTATACCGTTGCGTTCCAAACTGAATTATTGAATGTAAAAAAAGGCGATAAAATATTAGAGATTGGCACAGGCTCTGGATATCAAACAGCTATATTATGTGTGCTAGGTGCAAAAGTATATAGTATTGAAAGGCAATTGGAACTGTTCAAAAAAACTAGCAAGTTCCTTCCTAAGCTAGGTTATAGAGCAAAAAAAATTGTTTTTGGAGATGGTTATAAAGGATTGCCCGAAGAAGCACCATTCGATGGAATAATTGTGACCGCCGGTGCCCCAACAGTACCAAAACCTTTGCTTGATCAACTGCAAATCGGTGGACGCCTGGTCATTCCCATTGGGGTCGATTCGCAGGTCATGACATTATTTATAAGAGAATCTGATACTGAATTCACGAAACAAGAATTTGGGGAGTTTCGTTTTGTTCCTTTACTCGAGAACAAGAACTAATACAATGATTTTTTATTGTCATCTTATTAAATGTTAATAAGGACCTCTGCGTTCAGGAGTTATTAGATAAAATTAAATTGATGATCTTGAAGGATCCATTTATTTATAAAGCTTATTATAGTTTATATCTCCAAGTATGTGCCTTATTCGTTTCTTAAAATAAATACTAAAAACACTTCTTTTTGCTTCATAACCTTCAAATTTGATATTGGCAAGATGGCCAATACTATGAATTAAGTCATCTATCATATACTCACGATGTGGCCTAAACCTAATTGGTCTGTTCTCCTTGAATTTATCCGATTGCCATAAAACAAATGGGATATCGTACATAGGCTTGGACGCATCGCCCAGGAAATGGCCAAACTCATCTTGGGTTTCGTATACTTCTTCGCCATGATCCGAAAAGAAGAGCAAAAAGGATTCATCATTTTTGGCCTTCATTTTATCAATGACTTCACTTACGATAAAATCGTTATAGATTGTCGCATTATCATAAGAATCGATAACATCCTCTATGTCTTGATATTTATCATCTAAGGTCTTGAATACCTCAAACTGTTTAGGGTATCTTTTATCATAGTCAATATGATTTCCAAGTAAATGAACGAAGAGTACTTTTTTAGGATAATCGTCATCTAAAGCTTCTTGTACGGGCTCTAGTAATTCTTCATCGAAAGAAGTAATCATGTTGTAATTTGAGATATTGACAAAAACCGATTCGTCGGCGGCCGATGAAATTTTAGTCAATAAATTCTCATTAATGCCAACGGGTCGTTGATTGGAAATCCAAAATGTCTTGAAACCAACACTATTGAATAATTGAATGATGCTCCCTTTATAAATAGCTGTAGAATCCTCATAGTTCGCCATGGTGAGGGCTTTCTCCAATGATTTTATGGTGTAGGTCGATGGGCTGATGACATCATCAAAAATCACTAACTCATCCTTTATAGCTTCTAATTTAGGATTCGTGGCACGGTCATATCCGTAAAGGCTCATTTTATGACTAGTCAATGATTCGCCTATAATTATTACAAAAGTCTCATTGTTTTCACTGCGTTTACGAATGGAATTCTTGAAGTTTCCAATTTTATCAGTAAGGCCCAAGTCATCATATGCCTGGGTTTGCTCTGCGTACTGAATTGAAGTTTTGACAAATAAATAAGGAAGGTTCTGGACAATAATACCAGTGAGTTTTAAGGTTGTGGTAATTGCGATTGCACCAATAAAGGCTAACAGGACTCTTTTATAAATTTTCGGCGGTGAGATAAACCAAGAAAAGAATCGAGTTTGTTTAACGATAAATGGCATAATGACCAAAACAGGTAAAAACAAAATACCCGTAAATATGAGCAAGGTTGCATTAAAGTAAGAGCTCATAAACTCTCGTGCCTCACTTATATTTGTTTCTAGTAGTATATAGATCGTGGAAGGATTGAAATTAACCTCATAGAGATAATAAAAACTACTTTCAAGCCAAGTGAATAAGGTGAAAAGAATATAGGCAATTATAAAAATAACAATTCGAATCCTGCCTATTTTCAGAAGACTAATTATACCAAATAGTAAGGCACCAAAAAGTAGTCCTTCTGCAAAGTTTTCGTATCTAGAAATATCGAATCGGCAAAAGTTGTATTCAAAAACCAAGGCTACCAATACTGGATAAAACAGTAATGGCAGAAGTAGTAGTTTCTTCATTTAAATGGAATTGATACGCAAAAGTATTGAATTAAAAGACGAGATTTTAAGATCATATGTAGTTTTTATCAATCTATGATGTTCAAGAACTTTAATCCAAAAATTATGGCGTCATTATTAAATCCGCCTTGGTAAGACCGAACATAATCTAATCTTAAGAACTTGAATTTTTTAAATCCTATATTATCAATCCCAATAGAGTATTCTTGATATGATTTGTTATTAGGTGTTGACAAAGCATGCGCACCTATAATTAAATTGTAATTCAATTTGTTGAGTACCGGTATTTTACCAAGGATATAGCCTCTAAAATCATGTTCAGCATGGGCTTCTAAGTATTTGTCATTGGTACTCATAGAGTAGTAGGGTAAGTTATTAAAAACATTGAGATAACTACCTGATCGACCTATATGTGTTAAATTACCGTTGAAGTGCTGATAGTCCATAAATGCGATATCATTAGCGTTGAAGAACTTTCCAGCTCTAATGTTATAGGCGAATTGCCCTTTATTGGACAGATCGATCCTTTGTGTCAGACGAAGTTTTATTTGATCGTAATTATATTCACTAATAGAGGAGCCAAATCCTTTTTCGTAACCTAAATAGAGAGATGGGTAATCATCGTTGGTAATATTCGCTTTGCTACCGGGATAGCTAAAGTAATTTTGACCGAATCTTATGCGCCCTGATACATTAAGCTTTAAGATATTATGTGTATCGAAAGGAGCAATACCGAAGCCCAATTCATTTAATGGATTATTGGATGTGTAAAAATCATTGTCTTGGTTAACGAGTACGTAATCCGTTAGATTGAATAATGCTTTACGCCGCTCATAACTAATGGATGATGCCCATCTGAAACCATTAAACCACTCATGAGAATAGGCAATTTGTCCAAATGCCCTATCATATATCTTCATATAATTGTCTTCAAAAAATAAGGTGCTTATGGTATTGATCAAGGGTGTAATTGGTTGTGCACCATTGAATTGTTCTGTTCGTACACCTCCAGAAACCGTTAAGAATGGCCTTGATACGTTATTGAACTTATAAGTTGCGGATCCGCTAATTCTCAAGCGCTTCTCATCAAATCCATAGTTAAGACGGGTGTTAATACTAAAGTACTTCTTGAATTCATCGATGTTCTTACGATAATACATATCTAAGTTACCAGTAAAGCCTTGAACAGTATTGAATCCTACAGATGATAGGAGAGACCTGAATCCTAGATTCCAATCCTTGAATGAATTACTATAATTATAGCCAAATAATAAATTGGATACATTGAATTTATTGGATCGTGCATCGATGGAATCCAAATATTTTTTAGATTTCCGTATAACTTGAATACTGTCTTTACGTCCATAATCGGTAAACTCTTCGGTAGTAAGGGGGACAGGACGAATATTTTTCCAGAAGATGGAATCTTTCTTATTGGCCTCATTGGTAAATGACAATAACTCCCTGCCAAAATTCTTCGCTTCGAATTTTGGATTGAAATTATAATTGCTATACACAGCGGTAAATCTACCATCACCTTTTATCCCGAAAATACCGTAAACAAAATCGATACTTTGAGAGATAATTACCCATTGTTTGTCATCTTCAGAATAAGAAAAGTTTTGCTTTAATAAGATGGTGTCCACAGCTTCTATTTGAGATTGTTGCCCTGTCGCACTTAATTCAGTCGCGTACAATGACCACTGGTCTTCAACTATATAGATAATACCGGAAAACACGCGGTCATTCTCCCTTTTGGGGAGGACCTTTATCTTGTTGATGAGGTTTCCAAACTCATCATAAAAAACACCATCCAATTTATAACGATAGTAGTTGAAGGCAAAATCGGAAATTGGTGACACTAGTTGACTCCCTAATTCTACGGTATTATTATAAAAGTTGAAATCTACATCGGTGGCATTATTAAAGCTGAAGCCATTATCGTCGCCAGAAACCTTTGAGGCGGTTATTTCCTCTTTTAATTTGTCGGGACGTTCAAACTGGATTTTCGAAAGGGTTTCAGATAAATATAGGATACCAGTTCTTGTGGAATCCAGTCCACCACCCAGATCACCAATATCTTGACCGAGTATTTTTTCAGGAGCATTTTCAATTCTTATAAGGCCTTTGGAATAGAAGTTGGCTTTAAAAGCCCTAATTTTTTCTAAATTGATTTTGCGATTTGCTATTGCCATACGTATGATGCGATTGGCTGGGTTTTCATTGGCTTTTATTACAACCTCATCTAAGGATACTTTTTCTTCTACGAGTGATACATTCAATACAAACGGGAAGTTGTCGATGGTAATGTTTTTCTTAAGGGTTTTATACCCCAGATATTTAAAGACTATCGTATATTTTCCAATGGTAGACAAATTTAACTCGAACTCACCATCATCGTTGCTTGTGGTGCCTGAATAAGTACCTTCAATATAAATGTTAACAAAGGGTAAGGCCTCACCTATAGGGTTCTTTACAGTACCACTTACCTGCGAGAACAGGTTAATTGTGAACAAGAAAAAAAGTGATAATAATAACCGTCTTTGCTGCATAAAATAATTTGTGTCACTATCAGTCGTATGCGGTTAAAAATCTCCTCATAAACGCAAATTCAAACATAGAGATAATAAGTTTTGGGATATGTTATAGCAATCTTAAATTAACCGAAGTTCTTTTTAACCCGGTCAAGATCGCGCTTATTGTCTCGATCCTTCATAGAATCACGTTTATCATAGAGTTTTTTTCCTTTCGCCAAGAATATTTCGAGTTTTGCAAAACCTTTATCGTTTATAAACAACCTAAGAGGGACAATAGTCAGTCCCGTGTTCTTCACTTCTTTTTCTAATTTTTTTAGCTCTTTTTTATTCAATAGAAGTTTACGTGCACTTCTAGGTATGTGATTATAATGTGTGCCGTATATATACTCTTCAATGTACATGTTGATAGCAAATAACTCACCTTGTTCATTGAATTCGCAAAAACTCTCGGAAATAGAAGCTTTTCCCATTCGAATGGACTTTATCTCCGTTCCCGTGAGAACAATACCAGCTGTGTATTTATCGAGAAGCTCGTATTCGAATTTCGCCTTTTTGTTCTTTATGTTGATGTTTTTTTGCATTATCGCCAAAGGTAGGTACTTAAATTCTGGGATACAACCCTTGCTTATTTATGATTTTTTTAAAGCTAAGAGCTCTGCTTTTTTATACTTTTACAAAACCAAAATTAATGATGCCATGAAATATCCATTACTTATATTTATTATTTGTTTCTCTCTGTCATGTAGTAAAAAAGAAAATCCAAACGCCCAAGATATTGTTGATGAAGCCATTGCCAAAGCAGGCGGCGAGCGATACAATAATTCAAAGATAGAGTTCGATTTTAGGGATATGAACTATTGTGCTTTGCGAAAGGGTAATGATTTTAAACTAGAAAGGCAATTTTTTAGTGATACGTTAGTAACCACAGATATTTTAACCAATTCTTATTTTCTTAGAATTGAGAATGAAAGACAAGTTACTTTGGCAGACTCTACGATAACGAAATTTTCAAATTCCGTCAATTCTGTGCATTATTTTTCAGTTTTACCCTATGGCTTGAATGATGCAGCTGCAAAAAAGACGTTTTTAGGAGAAGTAAAGATCAAGGGTCAGACCTACTACAAAGTAGAAGTGACTTTTAGTGAAGAGGATGGAGGTACCGATTTTGACGATGTATTTTTATATTGGATAAATTCTGATAATTATTTGGTCGATTATCTAGCGTATGAATTTCAAGTGAATGGAGGAGGCATGCGGTTCAGAGAGGCTTATAACACGCGTATGATTAATGGAATCCGATTCGTAGATTACAAAAACTACAAGCCCATTGACCCAGAAGTGAAACTGCATGACTTGGATATTGAGTTTGAAAATTCAAATCTTGAGTTGCTCTCTAAGATAGAATTGGAAAATGTAATAGTAGAGGAATGTATTAGCTGCTAATCATTTTTGTTACGAAGCTCATCTATATATTTTTTATCTTTTTCATATTGCCTCTTGGCTTTCCTTCTTAATCGCTTCAGTTGCTTTTCGGATGGCTTATTGAGCCATTTTAAAACCACCTGCTTCGAATTAAGATCTATGTCTGTCGCCTTGATTCGATTGAAATTTAGTTTTATTCTATAATTATTAAATTCCATTAGTTTGCCATTTGGGCTAGTGGTCTTGAAATTACCTTCATTGTCCGTTTTGGTGAAATGCACAGCGTTACCCTCCTTGTCCTGGAATTCAATAATAGCTGGTTTATTTTTGCAACATGCTAAATTCAAGGAACCTTCAAGCTGTACTAATTCTTTGCCATCTTCGTTAAAACCATATTTAAGGAATTCGATGGTCAGCTTAAGACCGAAAATATCGTTTTCTTTTACGGAAACAAATTTTATTGGAGCGCTATACATTTCAGGTAGTTGTCCTGGTCGAGGTGTTATTGATGTGGCTACATAATTGTAACCCTTCTCTAAGGGAATCCAATCAGCAGGGTCCTGGAATGCCTGATATTTCTGTGCATTTAATGTTATACTGCCAAGCAGAATGAAAAATAACAGTATTTTGTGTATCATGTTGTAATTAATTAATCCCAGCAGAAATATACTGAAAAATTCTATAATCATTGAATATAAAACAATTATGATGCCATAAAAAAAGCGAACATTGCTGTTCGCTTGATTCATTGATTAATAGCTCTTGTTTAGTAATTAGGGTTTATTTTTATTAACAATGGATTTTTCTTGAACAGTTTCCAATTCTGATCCAAGAGGTCTTTTAAGATGTTTAACTTCGGCAAAACGTACATCTGCATTTTGGTCAAAGGTCTTTAGTTTAGTGAAATTGAATTTTAATTTACTGTTTTTCATCTCAAACAAATTACCGTTAATGCTTTTGACCTTGAACATACCGTCTTCATCTGTTCGTGCTTTTTGAACAAGATTGTCATCTGCATCAAGGAAGTCAATGGAAACCGGGCCATCGAAACAACAAGAAAGGTCGATTTTTCCTTTAAGATATATCATTTTGTTACCACGCAAATCAAAAGAAGCAGCCATCTGGATAATGTCAACGATGACGTCAGACACTTTATCACTCCTTATAGCGTCTATATAAACAGGGATTGTATAATCACTTCGTGTGCCATGAACATTCTTTAAAATGAATGGCGTATCTGGTATACCTACATTAACAATAGCTTCGTTGGCCGGTGTTTGTAGATTATACCAAATGTCTTGTTGCGCGGTGTCTTGACCGAATGTCAGGATCGCAAATAAACCAATAGCAAAGTAGAGTAGGGTTTTCATATCTGTAAATTTTGAGGGCGGTTGCCTCAAAGATATACATGACAAGTCTCGTGCCAAGAAAATTTTGACGAATAACACAATTACTCGCCAATTAGGAATAGTATACAGAAAAATTCGATGAAGTACCTATTAATCTAATTGTAGGACAGTACTTTTTGTTATGCCATTAATAATGCTAACGACAAATAATTTACCATTGTTTAGGTCGTCAATATCACTATATTTCTTTTCGTTTATTACAGCATTTACAAAGGATGGTGTTGTATTACTGTGTCCTACCACTAGCACAGTTTTGCCCTTATTGGATTTAATAAAAGCATCCCCATCGAGATTGCGAGGGTCATAAATGGAGATTTCCACATTATTTCTTTTAGCAGTGGGTTGAGCGGTTTGCTTGGTGCGATTATAATCGGTGCTATACACGTGCTCAAATGTGATATTGTTAAATATTTCATTCCATTTCTGTGCACGATCATGACCTGCTTCAGTCAATTCAGGGTTTCTATTAGTCTTATCACTTCGGTCTTTTTCAGCATGGCGAATAAAAAAGAAGGTTGATATTTCGGGTTCAATATTTGAAGAATCCGACTTCGATTCATTACAACTAACGGAAATTGAAATGAATAAGATAATAGCTACTAAGGAAAACTTGCTTTTCATATGTTATGATTTATTTAAGCAAATATAATCTTTAAATAAAATAGCAACTTTAGAAGTCAGATGCATTTAAACCTATTCTTTATGTTTGGATGAAGGTCCTATCATGAATTAACAAGCTAGATTTAAGGAATTACTGAATTTATGATTGAGAAATGTCAATTTGAAAATAACATACCTCTGCATTATAATAGTGACTTGGCAAACCATTAAAATCTTTTAATTTATTGATTTCTAGAAATGTAAATCCGCATTTGATATAATGGTCGATCAAAGCTGTGTTATTTCCACAGGTGTCTAAACGAATATATTGTTTCTTATTTTTATTTGCATAGAGCCTCGCCCATTCAACAATGATTTCGACAAAATTCTGACCCCTAAACTCTGGATTCGTAGCTATTCGGTGAATATAAATGGCTGGATCCTCATTCATTTCTTTCCAAATAAGTGGATCTTCAAACGCAATAGCCCAAACACAGGCTATGCGATCATTGATAATAATTTTGAATTGTCGGTTCTCATTGATTTCAGTTTCAACTAGAACTCTATCAAATTCAGGCCAAATATTGTCTTTAAATTTGGTTTTTTGATATGCTGTTGCCAAACCATAAAGTTCAAAGATGCTATCTATATCTTGAATTGTGCTGCTTTCTATGTGCAATTTAAGCTGGCTTGGTAATTGTATTAATCATTATAAGTGCTCCTTAAAGAAAGCAATGGTCCTTTCCCAAGCCAAATTCGCGGCAGATTCATCATACCTAGGCGTTGTATTATTATGAAACCCATGATTGACCTCAGGATAAAAATGAGCTGTATGTTCTATCTTATTTTCTTTCAACACGGTTTCAAAAGCTGACCACCCCGCATTTACCCGAGTGTCCAATCCTGCATATTGCAGAAGTAAAGGTGTTTTTATCTTAACAGCGTCTTCATCATTGGGTTGTCTTCCATAAAAAGGAACAGCAGCACCCAATTCTGGAAGCCGAACGGCCATCATATTAGAGATCCACCCACCAAAACAAAACCCTACAACACCTACTTTTCCGTTGCAATCTTTATGCGATTTTAAATACTCGTATGCCGCAATGAAATCTTCTAACATTTCATTTCGATCTCGTTTTTTTTGTAAAGCTCGACCATCATCATCATTGCCTGGATAGCCACCTAATGGAGATAGTGCATCCGGTGCTAATGAAATAAAGCCTTCAACCGCTGTCCGTCGACCCACATCTTCAATATATGGATTCAATCCACGATTTTCATGCACCACAACCACACCAGGCCATTTTCCTTCAGAATTTTGAGGTTTTGACAATAGTCCTTTGATTTCCCCTCCGCCCTTAGGTGAATTATAAGTGATAAAGTCGGATTGTAATCGAGAATCATCTGGTTTCACCAAAATGGAATCTATGTAATTAGGCATCATGAAACTAAGAAGCGAAGGAATGGTTATTCCTCCAATAGCATATAAGGATAACTTTTCAAGGAATTGCCTTCTATCTATCTTATTGTGTGCATAGTCATCATAAAGATCAAAAATTTCTTGATTGATATCCTCTTTTTTTATTTCTTTCATAAGGAATGAGTTTGAATTAAAGATACAAAAGAATTCTAACGAAAAAAGCAAGGCGCGTTTCCGAAGAAATTTACCTTGCTTTTAAACCTGCCAAAGGCAGATAAAATAACCAACCACTATAAAGACTGTTTTAAGACAGGATTGTTACACCTTATTATTAGCTAATTCATCTTGGTTCCTGAACACAAGCTGATTATCAAAGGCGTCTAGGAGGATAATACTATCGGTGGTTACCTTGCCAGAAAGTATTTCCTTGCTCAACTCGTTAAGCACCTCTTTTTGTATCACTCTTTTTACTGGTCGAGCTCCGTACTCTGGATTGTATCCTTTTTCCGCCAAATAGGCTATCGCTTCCTCTGTGGCATCAAACGTAATACCTTGTTTAGCAATCATTTTTGTTACATTTTTCAGTTGTAATCCAACAATATCCTTGATATTATCCTTGCTTAATGGTGTAAACATTATGGTATCATCAATCCTGTTCAGGAACTCTGGTCTAACGCTTTGTTTCAATAATGCAAGCACATCAAGTTTAGCTGCTTCAATTGCTGAATCAATATCTTTTATAGCTTCAAATCGTTCTTGTATAATGTTGCTTCCCATATTACTGGTCATGATAATGATCGTATTCTTGAAATCTGCGACACGACCTTTATTATCAGTTAATCGGCCTTCATCCAACACTTGTAATAGGATATTGAACGTGTCTGGATGTGCCTTCTCGATTTCATCGAGTAGTACTACTGAATAAGGCTTTCGTCTAACGGCTTCTGTTAATTGTCCTCCTTCATCATAGCCTACATATCCTGGAGGTGCACCAATCAATCTACTCACGGCATGGCGTTCTTGATACTCACTCATATCGATACGTGTCATTGCATTTTCGTCGTCAAAAAGGTATTCAGCCAATGCTTTCGCTAGCTCTGTTTTACCTACGCCGGTAGTCCCTAGAAACAGGAATGTCCCAATTGGTTTATGAGGATTCTGTAATCCGGCTCTAGATCGTCTCACAGCATCACTAACGGCCACAATAGCCTCTTCTTGTCCAACGACACGCTTGTGTAATTGGTCTTCTAGTTTTAGAAGTTTTTCACGTTCGCTTTGAAGCATCTTGGTTACTGGGATACCAGTCCATTTGGCTACTACTTCGGCAATATCATCATAGGTGACTTCCTCTTTTATGAGAGAACTGCCAGATTGATTTTCTTGCAACTCTTTCTGTAGTTTATCAAGATTTTCCTGTGCCTCCTTGATCTTTCCATAGCGAATTTCGGCTACTTTCCCATAATCTCCTTCGCGTTCGGCACGTTCTGCTTCTAATTTATAATTTTCGATGCTGGCCTTCGCCGTCTGGATATTGTCAACGACTTCTTTCTCACTTTTCCATTTGGCATTGAGTTCATTGCGCTCTTCTTTTAAATTTGCTAGATCAGAACGTAATATTTTTAATTTAGCTTCATCCTTTTCCCGTTTTATAGCCTCAATTTCAATTTCCAACTGCATGACTTTTCTGTCTAGCACATCCAATTCTTCTGGTTTTGAATTGATTTCCATGCGTAATTTAGAGGCAGCCTCATCCATTAAATCAATGGCTTTGTCGGGTAAGAACCTATTGGTAATATAGCGTTCAGAAAGTTCAACAGCACCGATTATTGCCTCATCCTTGATGCGCACCTTATGGTGGGTTTCATATTTTTCCTTGATACCTCGTAATATTGAAATAGCACTTTCTGTATCCGGCTCATTTACCATGACCTTTTGGAATCGACGTTCCAAAGCCTTGTCTTTCTCAAAATATTTTTGGTATTCATCTAAGGTCGTGGCTCCAATTGCCCTTAATTCGCCACGCGCCAAGGCGGGTTTCAGAATATTCGCTGCGTCCATGGCACCTTGTCCGCCACCGGCTCCAACCAGTGTGTGGATTTCGTCAATGAATAAAACAATATCTCCATCACTGTCAGTCACTTCCTTGATCACAGCCTTCAGTCGTTCTTCAAATTCGCCTTTGAATTTTGCACCTGCGATCAGTGCACCCATATCCAAGGCAAATATTTGTTTGTCGACGAGATTTTCTGGAACGTCACCATCAATTATACGGTGTGCCAAGCCTTCAGCTATGGCTGTTTTACCAGTTCCAGGTTCACCTACGAGAATTGGATTGTTTTTCGTTCTACGGGTGAGGATTTGGAGGATTCTTCGAATCTCTTCATCACGTCCGATCACAGGGTCCAATTTACCGTCTTTCGCTAATTGGTTCAGGTTTTTAGCGTATTTGTTAAGCGAATTATAAGTGTCTTCTTGACTTTGAGAAGTCACTCTATCGCCTTTGCGTAGTTCTTCAATAGCAGCTTTCAGTCCTTTTTCTGTAGCTCCTTGGTCTTTAAGCATCTGTGCGATCTTGCTTTTCGATTTAAAGATGGCAAGTATCAAATGCTCAATGGAAACATATTCATCGTTCATTTTCTTTGCAATGATCGCCGCTTCATTCAAGGTAGTACCAGCATCTCTAGAAAGTACGATATCGCCACCCGAAACTTTAGGAAAACTTTCCAACTGCTTGTCAAGTGCTTTTTCCAAAAGTGCCACATTTATATTCAATTTTTTAAGTATGAATGGTAACACATTTTCATCAACATCAAATATGGCCTTGATAATATGCTCATTCTCTATTTGTTGATGTCCGAAACCTTGTGCGAGTTGTTGCGCCATTTGAATGGCTTCTTGCGATTTTATGGTATAATTATTTAAGTTCATATGTTTTGGATTGTTTTGTTTTTAAATACCTTGTTCAACAACCCTACCAATGATTTCGTAACGACAAAATGTCTTAATAGCCAGTTGTTTGAATGACTTTTTGTCTGTTTTAGATTTAAAAGTTCGTATTTTCTTTTGTTGTATGGTTTATGTATGGGTTTAATTTTAGTAAGTAAGAACGGCTGCCATTATTTTTGATTTCTATAATCAAAAACTCAAATTTCATCATGCGTTGTCTTTCAATACTAGTGGTTTTCTTATTTCTAATGCCTAGAGGCAGTTTTGCACAAACAGTAAATGATGATTTTGAAGGTTCTGGTACTATTTCGACTTGGTTTGGAGATGATTGTGGTATGGATGCAAGTTTTGCAAATCCTTATCAACAAGGTATCAATACATCAGCTAAAGTCTTGAAATATCAAGATACAGGCGGTGCCTTTGCTAATGTAAGATTCGATATTCCCGGAAATTTTGATTTCTCCACGAAAAACACGTTTGCTTTAAAAATATATGTTCCTTCAAGTGGCTTGACAGGCAATCAAGGGAATCAGGTGTCTTTAAAATTGCAAGATGGAAATTTGGCGCAACCTTGGACAACACAAAGCGAGATCATCAAGTCTATTGCTTTAGATGTATGGCAAGAGGTCACTTTCGATTTTGAAAATGACATTTATGTTAATTTGAATGAAGGGTCTCCGCCACCAATTGAAAGAACTGACTTTAATCGTGTGGTAATACAGGTCAATGGAGAAAATAATACCGACCATGTATTGGCCCATATAGATGATCTGGATTTCTATGAATCATATAATGATACAGTTTTTGACAATCTCGTATGGTCAGATGAGTTTAATGATGCAGGAGTGGTTGATGGGACTAAATGGTTTCATCAGACTCAATTGATCGCCGGAGATAGTTGGGCAAATAACGAACAACAGCATTATACCAATCGTTCGGTTAATTCATATATGGATAATGGAACCTTAAAACTTGTAGCTAAAGGCGAAACATTTAGTGACCAAGGCGTTACAAAGCAATATACATCGGCTAGGTTAAACTCTAAATTTGCTTTTACTTATGGTCGAGTTGAAGTACGAGCTAAATTACCTTCTATTGCTGGTACTTGGCCAGCAATCTGGTTGTTAGGAAAGAACATTAATGAAGATGGTGCCTATTGGGATAATCAAGGTTTTGGCAATACATTTTGGCCTTGGTGTGGTGAAATTGACATTATGGAGCCTGATATTCCGAAAACGCGAATTCTAGCAACATGGCATTGGAATAATGGTAGTGGATATCAAACTAATAGTAATAGCTTGACAATAGCCAATAGTGACACTTCTCAAAACTTTCATATTTATGCACTGGAGTGGGATTCTGATACAATGAAGATTTATTTGGATAATATTCTCGTCAATGAAATACCTACGTTTACACCGTTTGATAATGAATTCTTTATTTTACTAAATGTAGCTATGGGCGGGGATCTAGGCGGAACTATAGCATCTGGTTTTGATCAAGATGTTATGGAAATTGATTATGTAAGGGTATATCAAGAAAGTTCCTTGTCTTCTTCCGAAATTGATGATGAACCTCTTGTATTATTATATCCTAATCCAACAACAGATGCGTTAAGCATTAATATCAATAATACATTAAGCAAGGAAGTTATTTTGCATATCTTAGATATTAATGGTCGTATCATATCTAAAGAAGTGTACCAAATTATTAATAAAAAAGTGGTTTTGGATACTAGAGTTTTAAGGACAGGTTTGTACTTTGTGAATCTTGAGTTTGACAATGGAATGGTGGCGACTTATAAATTGATTAAACAGTAAAATTGGGTACTTAGGGGTTCTGTCTCTTCTGACAGGTATCCTCGAGTTTTATGGTAAGGCATTTCGAGATACACCAAATCAAAGATTGCTGCAATCAGACAATAATGTATATATGTAAGTTTATAAAGTTTCAACGACTTTTATAGTATGGGAATATTCAATAAATTATTCAGTGGTTCTACTGAACCAAAAGAAGAAAAAACACTGCCTTGGTTGCAGTTAACAGCGGTATCGCAGCTTAACGAAATAGAGGAGAAGAGCAAAACTAAGACACAGGTGATTTTTAAACATTCTACTCGATGTGGCATTAGTCGCATGGTCATGAACCAGTTTATGGCTTCATATTCTCTTACTGCTGATGATTTGGATCTATATTATTTAGATTTGCTGAATTACAGGGATGTGTCTAATGAAACAGGATATAAATTCCAGGTTCTACACCAATCTCCACAGATGTTGGTTATCAGGAATGGTGTTACTGTTACTCATGCATCTCATGGTGCAATCAATGAGATTGATTTGCATCAATTTTCTTAATAACTTTCCATTTTTAGGGTGAAGCTGAAATTGAATTCTCGAAATTAATATCCTAACTTCGTTCTTTCAATATTGCTGGTTATTCAAAAAGTATCGATCATATTGGTCAATTTAAAACGATAGTTATGGCATTAAAAGTAATAGGTGCAGGTTATGGAAGAACGGGCACTCGATCTCTCCAGTTAGCTCTAGAAAAAATAGGTTTTAGTGAATGCTATCATATGGTATCACTATTTCGCAATCCGAGTGATGTGATTCATTGGCAAAATGCTTATGATGGAAAACAAGTTGATTGGGATTCGTTATTTAAGAATTATTCATCCGCTGTCGATTTTCCTCCATCACTATATTATAAAGAGCTGGCGGCGTATTATCCAGAATCCAAAGTGATCTTGACTGTTCGTGACCCTGAAAAATGGCATGCTAGTGCTCTTTCTACCATATTTAGTTTTGATCCAGGTGTTCAATTTAAATTAAAATTATTGTTTTTAATGCCGTTTTCTTCTAAGGCAAGACATATGTTCAAGATCATCAAACTTAATGAGAAATCGATTTGGCAAAGACTATTTGAAGATAGGTTTGAAGACAAGGGTTATGCAATTGATAAATTCAATAGACATATTGAAGAAGTCAAAAAAACAATTCCCAAGGAGCGACTTTTAATATTTCGACCTCAAGATGGCTATAAGCCTCTTTGTGAATTTTTAAATGTTGAGGTACCAACTGAACCATTTCCTAACACCAATACAAGACAAAATTTTCACGATTGGGTCAAAAGCATATTGAGGGAGGTTTTAAAATGATTTTCATCTACAGAAAGTGAAGGACATCAAGGACTTCATTAATTAAAGAAGTAAACAAATCTAAATAGTTAACTTCATTTCATTTAATAGTCAATTCAATGGCACATATTTTAAAAAACGATATTCTTGAGCTTATCGTGGATCTCCCGACAGAAGGATATTCGTTTTCTCGATTTGATTGGACCGGAAAAATAACCAAGGTCATATTTAAAGGCATTGATGTTTCAACAACAGAAAGAACCGATAATGTCAATGAGCATATTTTTGGAAAAGGTCTTTACAATGAATTTGACATTGATTCGGCTTTAGGATACGATGAAGCGCATGTAGGAGATTGGTTTCATAAAATAGGCATTGGACTTTTAAAAAAAGATGATAATTCCTATGTCTTCAATAAGCAATATGAAATTTTGCCTCTCGATTTCAAAATAATAGTAAAACAAGATCAAATCACATTGGATTGTGAATCCAAGCAAGTAAACGGTTATTCCTATTATTTGAAAAAGAAAATTGAACTTTTTGAAGACCATTTCAAAATTTCCTATGATTTAAGTAATAATGGAGAAAAACCTATTATAACAAATGAATACAATCACAATTTTATTGCCATAGACCATGAATTAATCGGATCGAATTATATTTTGAAATTCCCCTTCAAGATGAGCCCTGAATTATTTGATGATTATGTTAATCCGGACCATAGCGTGGAGATAGGTGAAAGCGAAATCTCATTTAACGGATTACTTGATGACCAATTCTTTTTTAGCAATTTAACAGGCAATAAAAATGTAGATGCTTCATGGGAGCTGTTAAACATAAAAAGCCAACTAAAGATAAGTGAAACTGGAAGTTTCAAGACCAACAAAATAAATCTATGGGGATGGAAGCATGTCATTTGTCCAGAATTGTTTCATTCTATCTCAATTGCTCCGGGAGAGTCAGCAGAATGGTCTAGGACTTATAATTTTCATGAAATTTAATTATCAGTAATCAAGATTATTTGAAGATAGGTTTGAAGACCAGGGTTATGCAATTGATAAATTCAATAGACATATTGAAGAAGTCAAAAAAACAATTCCCAAGGAGCGACTTTTAATATTTTGACCTCAAGATGGTTAAAAGCCTCTTTGTGAATTTTTAAATGTTTGAGGTACCAACTGAACCATTTCCTAACACAAATACAAGACAAAACTTTCACGATTGGGTCAAAAGTATATTGAAAGAGGTTATATAATTAATTGGATAAACCCAAAGAATTGTATATCATGGATTTTCTTTGTCAATACTAGAATTAATATCTAAATTAGAATGTTGCTATTTAAATGGAATTGACTATTTGACTAATTTCTGTTTAAAAAAATGCATAAAAAGCCCTAAAACCTATCTATTTCTTGATTCTTATGTAATGGTATAAAAGCTATTAATCAATATGAGTTTTATTAGGTTCTGCAAAAATTTTACATTTTTGTTAATTTTTTTCTATGCGATATCGGCAACTGGACAACTTTCAGATTCCAATACCTGGAAAACCAATTATGAGAAGGGTTTGGAACTTGTAAAAATTGATTCTATTAAAAGTGCTTTGCCTTATCTGAGTAAGGCTTATGATATTGCACAGGACAAGTTTAAATCTGGAAATTTAAAATATAAATCCACAGTGATCGAGCTTGCTAAGCTAAACAGGCGCTTAAGAAAGTATAAAGAAGCCACTGAGTTATACCAAGAGGCAATTAATGTTTCGACATCTAATGAAGATAAGGATAAATTAGCTGAGTTATTTAGGGAGCAGGGGCTAAGTTATAAAGGGATTGGCGATTTTGATAAGGCATTTACTTCTTTGAAAACAGCTGAAGACCTTACAAAAGAACAGTCCGGCGAAAAATCCATTGAATATGCGAAAATCCTATATGAATTATCGTCAATTTATAAATACCTAAGACAGTTTGATAACGCGATAGCATCGCTAGAGATATCGAATACAATTGTTAAATCCTTAGCTGATACTGCCAAGCAATACCCTAAAAACCTGACCATGTTAAGTCAAGTCTATAGAGATATGGGTCAGTATGAAAAAGCACTGCCGCTTCAGGAGAAGGTGCTTTCCTTGTATTCAGATGACGACAAAAAAACTATTGGCTATGCCGTGGCGATTTATACTATGGCCCTTCTTTATCATGATATAAACGAGCCTCAGAAAGAAATTCCGTTATATATAGAAGTTAAAGAAATTGTTGGAAAAGGTAATAATGGTTATGCTAGTTCAAACAATAATCTCGCACAAGCGTATGAGTGGTTAGGAGATTACGAAAAAGCTCTGAAATTTACAGAAGAAACCTTGGAAGATACCAATATAGATTCACGTTACTATGCAACAAGACTTCAAAACCTAGCTTATATATATAACAAATTGGGAAATTTTAAAAAAGCTGAAGAGATCTATGAGTCGGCCTTAAAAAATATGGCTAAGAAATACGGAAAGGAGCATCCAAAGTATGGGCAATTGGTTAATAATGTTGGCAAGATGTATCGAAGTAAAGGAGATTTGAATCAAGCACAAATTAGATTTAAGGAGGCACTCGATATTTTTCTCAAGAATAACGATGAGAATCATAAGCGTTATGGATATCAGTTAAACGACTATGCACTTGTGCTTTTAGAACTAAATAAAGATCTAGAAGCGATTCAGTTAATGAAAAAGAATCTCGTATTGAGTGAGAAAAACGGGCGCGCTGAAACCTTAGATTACTTTAGCTGGCAAAATAGCTTGGCCGTTGCCTATAACAAAAAGAAAAATTATACAGATGCATTGCCGCTGATACAGAACGCAACAAAGAAAACCAAAA
>CBESOB010000030.1:0-18786 GCA_965530995.1 uncultured Flavobacteriaceae bacterium | reverse complement strand
TGTAAGACGTTAAAACGTTGATTAATAGCAGAAAAGTGCACTAATTTTAGTGCACTTTTTATTTTTATCAAAATGAAACGCTTTTATTATCCAAAGTTTATTCATACTCTTGAATTAGCTAATTTTATTTTCAGTGAAAGTGGAATCAAGGGGATGACTTTGTTGTCTATTGGTCAATTAAAAAACTTATAAATTGGTCTTAAATAATTTCTTGAATTAGAAATTAATATTACCTTTGTTTTTCATAATAAAAGTTAAATGACAGTAAGTCAATTACATCATCATCATTTTCATACTTGCATTCAGACGAGCAGGAATTGATATATGTAAATATAATATTTCAAAACCCGTCTGAATACATCAGGCGGGTTTTTCATTTCTACTCGTTTGGTTTATTCAGAGATCTATAAAAAATAAAAATGAGTAAACTAAAAATTGCCATTCAGAAAAGCGGAAGATTGAACGAAGATTCGTTAAGGCTTCTAAAAGATTGTGGAATCAAAATAGACAACGGCAAAGACCAACTTAAAGTCCTTGCGCGTAATTTCCCATTGGAAGTCTTGTATTTAAGGAACTCCGATATCCCGCAATACATAGAAGATGGCGTTGTGGATATCGCAATTATTGGAGAAAACATACTGATTGAAAAGCAAAAGCAGACGAAGATCGTTGAAAAACTGGGCTTCGCGAAATGTCGAGTGTCATTGGCTGTTCCGAAGCGGATAGAGAGTAATTCTGCTAATTATTTTAACGGAAAGAAAATTGCAACGTCTTATCCCAACACATTGAATTCTTATTTAAAGGAAAACAATATAGATTCTGAAATCCATGAAATTTCAGGCTCCGTGGAAATCTCTCCTAATATCGGATTGGCTGACGGGATTTGCGATATTGTTAGTTCAGGAAGTACGCTCTTCAAGAACGGATTGAGAGAAACACAGGTCATTTTAAGATCTGAAGCAGTATTGGCAAAAAACGTAGGTCTTGATAGTGAAAAAGAAGTCATTTTGGCTAAGTTACTGTTCAGGATCCAAGCCGTTCTTCGGGCCAAGAATTCTAGATATGTCTTAATGAACGTGCCAAATTCTAAAATAGATGAAGTCACCGCAATTCTTCCTGTTTTGAGAAGCCCAACGATACTCCCCTTAGCACAAGAAGGATGGAGTTCTTTGCACTCGGTCATCGATGAAGATAAATTCTGGAATAGCATTGATGCCTTGAAGAATGCCGGCGCAGAAGGTATTTTGATAGTTCCAATAGATAAAATGGTACTATAATGCAGACTTATAATTATCCAAATAGGGATCAATGGGAAGCTTTAGCTATGCGTCCTATTCTAGAGCAGCAAGCATTAGATGCTATTGTTGTTGACATTTTGAAAGATGTTAAAACTAATAAAGACCAAGCGCTACTGAAATATACTCAAAAATTTGATAAAGTGTCATTGGATGCAATGGAAGTTAATACTTCTGAAATTGAAGCTGCTAATACCCAGGTCAATGAAGATCTAAAAGGCGCCATCAATGTAGCGAAACACAATATTGAAGTCTTTCATACATCACAAATAGAAAAAGAACAAGTCATTGAAACCACAAAAGGGGTTAAATGCTGGCGAAGATCAGTTGGTATCGAAAAGGTAGGATTGTACATTCCGGGTGGATCTGCGCCATTGTTTTCAACAATTTTGATGCTCGGAATTCCAGCCAAAATAGCAGGTTGCAAAGAGGTTGTTTTATGTACGCCACCAGATAAGCATGGCAATATAAACCCAGCTATTTTATATACAGCAAGCTTAGTTGGCATAAGCAAGATCTATAAAGTAGGAGGCGCTCAAGCCATTGCTGCTATGGCATATGGAACTGAAACCATTCTACAGGTCTATAAGATCTTTGGCCCTGGAAATCAATATGTAACGAAGGCAAAAGAGTTGATCCAGCAAGAAGGTGTTGCCATCGATATGCCTGCTGGTCCTAGTGAAGTTTTGGTGATTGCAGATAAAACGAGTAATCCGACATTTGTTGCGGCAGATTTGTTAGCGCAAGCTGAACATGGTCCAGATAGTCAGGTGATCTTGTTGTCAAATAACGAAGACATAATCAATGCAACGAAATCTGAATTAGAGAAACAGCTTGATCTCTTACCAAGAATAGATATTGCAACGGCAGCTTTGAAGGTGAGTCGTGCGATTCTTTTGAATTCAATAGATGAATGCATTGAGTTTAGTAATTTATACGCACCAGAGCATTTGATTCTAGCTTCGGATAATGGGTCTAATTATATTGAAAGTATCACTAATGCTGGATCTGTATTTCTTGGAAATTACAGTTGCGAAAGTGCTGGTGATTACGCTAGTGGAACCAATCATACGCTTCCAACAAATGGGTATGCGAGAAATTATAGCGGTGTGTCATTGGATAGTTTTGTGAAGAAAATCACTTTTCAGAAGTTAAATAAAGAAGGGATTAAAACCATCGGGCCAGCTATTGAATTAATGGCTGAAGCCGAAGGATTAACGGCACATAAAAATGCTGTTACTTTAAGGCTTAAGGCCTTAAAGTAACGAGTGCTGAACTAGTTTCAGCACCTAAATAAAACAACAATAAGACACTGAAATAAATTGAGTGTAAAAATGAGATAGATAATGTTTGATTTAAAGACTTTAGTACGACCAAATATCTTGTCGCTCAAACCGTATTCTAGTGCAAGAGATGAGTTTAAAGGAGAAGATGGCGTTTTCTTGGATGCCAACGAAAATCCTTTTGGGACTTTGAATCGTTATCCAGATTCGTATCAAAAAAACCTAAAACAGAAGCTCTCGGAATATAATAATATAGCTACTAAAAACATATTTGTAGGTAATGGCAGCGATGAAATAATTGATCTTATTTATAGGGTGTTTTGCAACCCAAGAGAAGATAAAGCGTTAACGTTTGCACCTACCTTCGGGATGTATCAAGTAGCTGCTGATATCAACGATTCGGAATTGATCAAGCTGCCTTTAAACGATGAATTCCAGATAAATAAAGAGGTTTTAAAACCGTACTTGAATGATGGAAAATTAAAGCTCATATTCATATGTTCACCCAACAATCCAACGGGCAATTGTTTTAACGAAGCCGATATTGAATTCATCTTAGAAAACTTCAAGGGCATAGTTATTATCGATGAAGCTTATATCGATTTTAGTGATAAAAAGTCTTGGAGCAAATCGTTTCAAGAATTTCCAAATCTAATAGTCACACAAACCTTTAGTAAAGCATGGGCTTTGGCTTCAGCTAGGATAGGAATTGCGTATGCTAGCGATGACATCATTCGATTGTTGAATAACATAAAACTGCCTTACAATATCAGTGCGCTGAATGAAAAGGCAGCCATTCAAGCATTGGAAAACCGCTCAACATTTGAAACCAACAGACAAATCATTTTAGAAGGAAAAGAACATTTAATTCAAGAATTACGGCAACTGGATGTTATTAAAAAGATATATCCCTCAGATGCTAATTTTCTTTTAGTGGAAGTGGAAGACGCTAATAAGATGTATCAAGAATTGGTGTCACAAAAAGTCATTACAAGAAATCGGAATACTCTCATAAAAAACTGTATTAGGATGACGGTAGGGAAACCCGAAGAGTGCGAGCGACTGATTAATGCATTAAAAAACCTAAAAAAATGACAAAAGTACTATTCATAGACAGAGATGGCACATTGGCCATCGAACCGCCAATAGATTATCAACTGGATAGCTTAGAAAAGCTGGAATACTATCCAGGCGTTTTTCAATGGTTGTCAAGAATCGCAAGAGAACTAGATTATGAACTGGTCATGGTAACCAATCAGGATGGTTTGGGAACCGATTCGTTTCCAGAAGACACCTTTTGGCCAGCGCAAAATAAAATAATCCAGGCCTTTAAAAATGAAGGGATTGAATTTTCGGAGATCATTATAGATAAAACATTCCCTGAAGAAAATGCACCAACGCGTAAACCAAGAACTGGATTGCTCAACAAATACATCCATGGAAACTACGATTTAGGGAATTCCTATGTTATTGGAGATAGAGCAACGGATGTTGAATTGGCTAAAAACTTGGGCAGTAAGGGAATTTTTATAAGTGAAGATACTAATGAATATGCATCACTTATCACCACAAGCTGGGAAGTCATTTATAATTACCTAAAAGCTATTCCAAGAACGGCAACCGTTGTCAGGAAAACAAAAGAGACAGACATTGCAGTAAGCATTGATCTAGATGGCACAGGACAAAGTATTATATCGACAGGATTAGGTTTTTTCGATCATATGTTGGAGCAAATATCTAAGCATGGAAATATCGATTTGAAGGTCAAAGTAGACGGTGATCTAGAGATTGACGAACACCACACCATAGAAGATGTTGCCATTACGTTTGGGGAAGCCTTTATTGATGCATTAGGAAGTAAGCGAGGCATTGAGCGTTATGGATTTTTGTTACCTATGGACGATTGCCTTGCACAAGTTGCCATTGATTTTGGAGGACGACCTTGGTTAGTCTGGGAAACAGATTTCAAACGAGAAATGATAGGTGAAATGCCAACGGAAATGTTCATGCACTTCTTTAAATCCTTTAGTGATGCGTCAAAATGTAACCTGAATATAAAAGCGGAAGGCGATAACGAACACCACAAGATCGAATCCATATTCAAGGCATTTGCTAAAGCCATTAAAATGGCAGTGTCTAAAACAGGTAATTTTTCAATCCCGAGTACCAAAGGAAGTTTATGATAGCGATAATTAAATACAATGCAGGCAATATTCGTTCAGTGCAGAATGCCTTGAATCGTTTAGGCTATGAGAGTATTATTACAGATGATAAGACAGAAATATTAAGTGCAGATAAAGTCATTTTTCCAGGTGTGGGTGAGGCGAGTTCTGCCATGAAATATTTGAAAGAAAAAGGACTAGATAAAGTTATTCTATCTATTGAAAAGCCAATGCTAGGCATCTGTCTAGGGCTGCAACTTATGTGTAATCATAGCGAAGAAGGGGATACCAAATGCCTTGGAATTTTCAATACAGATGTGAAGAAATTCCCGCCAAAGGAAAAAGTACCGCATATAGGTTGGAATAGTTTTTCCGAAGTTAAAGGACCTTTGTTCAAAGGTGTAAAGACGTCTGAAGATGTCTATTATGTTCACAGTTATTACGCTGAAAAAAATGAACAAACTGTGGCAGCCTGCGATTATATAAAACCGTTTGCTTCTGCCATGCAACACGATAATTATTATGCCACTCAATTTCATCCTGAGAAATCAGCTGATGTGGGAACACGAATTCTTAAAAATTTCCTGACACTTTAGTGTCATTCTGAACTTGTTTCAGAATCTAAAAAGTATGATTATGATTAACGAAGATTATGAATTGAGACTGTCATTCCGCACTTGATGCGGAATCCACATTAAATGAAAATGGATTCCTGCTTTTGCAGGAATGACAAAACAAAGAAATTACAAAAAAAATGAGAATAATACCAGCAATAGACATCATCGACGGAAAATGTGTAAGACTCACTAAAGGCGATTACAACACAAAGAAGATCTATAATGAAAATCCACTAGAGGTTGCCAAGGCCTTTGAGGATAATGGTATAAAGTATCTTCATTTAGTGGATCTTGATGGTGCCAAATCTAAGCACATTGTTAACCATAAGATTTTGGAAAGCATCGCTTCTAATACAAATCTCGTTGTTGATTTCGGTGGTGGATTAAAGACCGATAAGGATTTGAAAATTGCTTTTGAATGCGGCGCGGCACAAATAACTGGTGGGAGCATTGCCGCTAATAATCCAGATGTGTTTTTAAAGTGGTTAGAAACTTATGGATCTGAAAAAATCATTTTAGGAGCGGACTGTAAGGATCGTAAAATAGCCACGAATGGGTGGATGGCAACCTCTAAAATCGATGTGGTAGATTTCATTTCAAAGTTTGAAGAGAGTAACATCAAGTATGTTATTTGTACAGATATTGCTAAAGACGGTATGCTTCAAGGCACTTCTAATGCTTTGTATAAGGAGATATTGAAAAAGACAGACGTCAAGCTCATCGCCAGTGGTGGCGTGTCATCAATTTCAGATTTAATACAATTGAAAGCAATGGGTTGTGAAGGAGCAATTTTAGGGAAGGCTATTTATGAAGGAAAAATCAAGCTTAAAGAACTAGAGGAATTATGTTGAAAAAGAGAATTATTATTAATTTGAAGATGCATTAATTAGCTAATTTGAAAATTAAAAAACGTTATGAGAAACGATAAAGAAAACCTGATAGTTAACTTAACGTTGGAATTTGCCTTAAAAGTTATTGATTATTCAGAGAAATTGAAGCAATTAAGAAAGTATGAAATGGCTTCTCAAATGTTTAGGTCGGGAACTTCTATTGGCGCTAATATAAGAGAAGCTCAGAATGCGGAGAGCAAAAGAGACTTTATTCATAAGTTCAAGATTTCGGCAAAAGAGGCTGATGAATTGGAATACTGGATACTTCTCTGTGAACGTTCAGAACATTATCCCAATCCTGATGGTTTAAAGACAGATTTGGTGCCGATAATTAAAATTATAAGTAAAATAATTTCCTCGTCAAAAAGTAATTAACTAATCATAAAATTGAAACATTTTCAAATCGATTAAACTATGTTGAAAAAACGAATCATACCATGCCTAGATATCCAAGACGGTCGAACCGTTAAAGGCATCAATTTCGTGGATATTACCGATGCGGGTGATCCCATCGAGTTGGCAAAAAGGTATGTAGAGCAAGGTGCTGATGAATTGGTGTTTTTAGACATTACAGCAACCATAGAAAAACGCAAGACATTGGTAGAGTTGGTAACTCATATCGCGGAGGAAATAAATATCCCCTTCACAGTTGGTGGAGGCATCAATACCATCGAGGATGTATCAGACATAATAAAAGCGGGAGCAGATAAGGTGAGTGTCAATTCATCGGCAGTTAAAAACCCAGAACTCATCACTCAAATTGCCAATGAATTTGGGAGTCAATGCGTGGTAGTCGCCATTGATACAAAATATGTAGATGGCGAGTGGATGGTGTTTGTTCATGGTGGCCGAACCCAAATAGAATTAAGAACCATGGATTGGGCAAAACAAGTGGAAGCTTTAGGAGGAGGCGAAATATTACTAACATCCATGAATAACGATGGCACCAAAGCAGGTTTCGCCCTAGAGCTTACTGAAGAAGTCAGTAAATCGGTTAATATCCCCGTGATAGCCTCAGGAGGCGCAGGTAGTAAAGACCATTTCAAGACATTATTTGAAACGACACATGCGAGCGCTGGATTGGCAGCGAGTATTTTTCATTACGGGGAAATACCCATTCCTGAATTAAAACAGTATTTACGAAACGAAAACATAGCAATACGATGGACATAGATTTTTCAAAAGACAACGGGTTGGTTCCAGTCATCATTCAGAATAACAATACCCTACAAGTATTGATGCTAGGGTATATGAATCAAGAAGCATTCAATAAGACCAAAGCAGATAAGAAAGTCACTTTCTTCAGTAGAAGTAAAAATCGACTATGGATTAAAGGCGAAGAGTCTGGAAACTTTTTGTACGTCAAGGACATACAAATTGATTGTGATAACGATACCATTTTGATAAAAGCAGACCCTCAAGGTCCTACATGTCATACTGGAAGCACCTCCTGTTTTAAAGAAGAAACGGCAAAAGGATTTTTATACGAATTACAGCAAACCATTAGCGATAGGATTGATACTAACGATGCGAACTCATACACCAACAAGCTATACAAAAGTGGCATTAATAAAGTCGCCCAAAAAGTAGGAGAAGAAGCTGTTGAATTGGTTATTGAGGCCAAGGACAATGATGCCGATCTGTTTAAGAATGAAGCTGCAGATCTAATGTATCACTATTTGATTTTATTGAAAGCTAAAGGCTTTAGGCTTGAGGATATTGAGGTTGTTTTAGAGAGTAGACAGCAGTAGTTTCTCGCACTTTTACTACCTTGGTTTCTCAAAATCAATAAAAATGAAATTAGTCTTTAAATTCATCACTTTTTTAATCCTTTGCTTGTCCATTTGGGGTTGCAACGATAAAACAGTAAAAGTCAAATCAGAACAACGAAAAACCATCGAGATGGTTACTGATAAGGGTACAATACTCATTGAGTTGTACAATGAAACCCCATTACATCGTGACAATTTCATCAAATTAGCTAATGAAAAAGCTTTTGATAGTTTGCTTTTTCACCGTGTTATAAACGAGTTCATGATACAGGCAGGAGACCCAGACAGTAAACATGCTAAACTTCAAGATACACTTGGTAATGGGGATTTACCGTATACCGTAGATGCAGAGATACACCCTAATTTGTTTCACAAAAAAGGAGTGCTTGCTGCGGCAAGAGATGATACCCCAAATCGTGAATCCAGCGCGATGCAATTCTATATTGTTCATGGGAAAGTATGGAATGATAGCCTGCTCGATAAATCTGAAGACCGTATTAACGGATGGCTGGCGGAACATGTTTTGAAGAAAGATTCAATACACAAACCTCTGCTTGAGGCCTTGCAAGCGTCTTATATGAGTGGTGATAAAGAACTTTCTACAAAGTTGAGTGATAGTATTGTGAGTGTTGCTAAGACGTATGGAATTTTTAAAACCTATACCATACCAGAAGCACATCGTGAAGTTTATAGAACGCTAGGTGGCACACCACATCTCGATCAAAACTATACTGTTTTTGGAGAAGTAATTAGTGGTATAAACGTTGTAGATTCAATAGCAGCTTCGCCAACAAATGCATTGGACAGACCAATATCTGATGTAAGGATTCGAGCAGTAAAAATAAAAGAGTAAAACCTAAAGGCTAGAATAAAAAGGCATCGACTCTCGCAGATGCTTCCTTTTACTAAATAGTTGTGCCTTTATCCTAGAAGAAGATATTGAAGCTGTTTTACATAATAGAAAGCGGTAGTTACTAGTTAACTTTGTGCGCAAAATATTATATTGTAGATATATAGAATATAGGTGCACTACACTTATACAATAGTTAGCCTTCATTATGACTAATTTTTAACCAATGATTAAATTCTTTCGAAAAATACGCTATGACCTTATGGAGAAAAACAAAACTAGAAAGTATTTAAAGTATGCCATTGGCGAAATTGTTCTTGTGGTGATTGGAATTTTAATTGCAATTCAAATTAATGAATGGAACAGAGATCGAAAGCTATATCAAGTAGAGTTGGAAAGTTACCAACTAACTATTACCGACTTAAAAAGAGATTCAACACTTTTCAAAGCCTATCAAAATAACTATTCTAAATACCTTGACACATACTTTCAAATGAATAATATAAAAAAAGATCAGGGATCATTCGCAAACATAATACCTGATCACCTTGTAATGAATATAGAATTTAATCCCGTAACTCAGAAAAACCACCAAGCTAGTATTGAAAAATATAGAAATGGTAAAATTCGGGAACAAATCAACAATTATTTTGGGCGCATTAGTCAGGTTAACCAAGCTACAGACGAATTCAATGAATTAATCGTTCAAGAAAGCAGGCCATTCTTCCTAAAGGAGAATGATATTTTTAATAACGATAAGATATTTGATAACAATGACAGAACTTTTCCGCCGCTCAAAGGGGTGAGTGGACTCGATACGGTAAAATTAAAAGAAACCTTTAACCATGCATATTTTTTACCAATTTTATCACAACTTAGAATGTCAATGGGATTTTATCTCTTTAGCTTAGAACGTTCAATAGAAGAAAACCATAGATTAATTCAAGATCTAGAATCGAGTCTCAAATAATCTGCATTGCCCCCAGTTATAAATTTTTGAAAAATAACCAAAGCTCAACCAAGTGTCTGCTTGTCGCAATCAGTTATAATTAATGACTTCTGAATTTCCTTTTAAAACCCCCAATAAAAAAAGCACCCACTCCCATAGATGCTTTCTTTTACTAAACAATAATTTTTCTAATCTAAATAATTGTGCTTTGCCCTTGAGGACAGCGAAGCTATATTATAAACTAAATGGCATCACATATTCTGAATTTACTTTAAATTTATAGTTCAATACTTTAAACCGATCAATGTGAGCGACCTGAAAAAGAAGATTCTTGAGTTACAAAAGATTTCCGGAGCTTTAGAACCCAAAGAAGAAGAGCGCAATAGCTATTTTTCAGAGGTCCATGCCTACGCAAATAGCTTTATTAATAACCTGCCCAAGACCAAGGCGTTCTCTAACGAGCAAGCTTCACCTGATGCATTTAAAATATCTGATGAGCAAAAATCTATAACATCCATTCTCGACCTTTATGAAAAAGAGATTGCGTCAAAAGGCATTAATGCAGCTTCTGGAGGGCATTTGGGGTATATTCCTGGTGGAGGAATTTACACATCGGCATTGGCGGATTATTTGGCCGACATAACCAATGAATATGTGGGCGTTAATTACTCGTCTCCGGGTGGTGTTGGGGTGGAATTGGAACTTTTGGATTGGATGAAAGACATTTTTGGATTCCCTAGATCGGCAATCGGGAATTTATCGTCTGGAGGTTCCATTGCCAATTTAATTGCTTTAACAGCGGCACGTGATAAACATAGTATTAAGAACGATCGCATTACAAAAAGCGTTATTTATGTCAGCCCACAAGTACATCATTGCATTAATAAGGCCTTGCGAATCATAGGATTAGAAGATGTAATTATAAATCATCTAGAATTGGATGGCGGTTCTCACATCATACCAGCGGATTTGCAAGCCAAGATAGATGCTGACATCGCCAATGGATTAAACCCATTTATGGTGATTGCTTCTGCCGGAACGACTGATACTGGAGCTATAGACCCGTTAGATGAACTTGGGCAAATAGCGAGGCAAAATAATCTATGGTACCATATTGATGCCGCTTATGGAGGGTTTTTCATTCTTGTAGATAGTAAAAAAGAGGCTTTTAAAGGTATAGAAATGGCAGATTCGCTAGTAGTTGATCCTCATAAGGGATTGTTTTTGCCCTATGGATTGGGTGCTGTCTTAGTAAAAGATAAACAGGCTGTTTATAAATCTCATATGTATCGCGCTAATTATATGCAAGATGCAGTCTCGGATGATTCTCCGGTGAATCCAGCGGATGTGTCACCAGAGCTATCCAAGCATTTTAGGAGCTTGCGTTTGTGGTTGCCTTTGCAACTGCATGGTATAAAGCCATTCATAGCATGTTTAGAAGAAAAATTGTTGCAAACTCAATATTTCAGGAATAGATTAGTCGAAATTGGGTTTAAGGTTGGTCCAGAGCCGGATCTATCGGTAAGCTATTTTTGGTATTCAACGGATGATGATTCCGAAAATGAGTTCAACGAGAGACTGATGCAAGAGATTCATAAAGATGGTGATGTGTTTTTAAGCTCTACTAAGATCAATGGCAAGTTTGTGATACGGATGGCTATTTTATCTTTTAGGACCAAAATTGAAACTGTTGAAAAGGCCATAGCCATGATTGAAAAAGCCGTGCAAAAAATAGGATAAGTCAGTAACCCTAACGAGACTCATTCCTTTGAAACCAATTAAACATTAACCAACTTGCTTAGGGTTTTTTTGACACTATTAATTAGACAGTCAATTATCCAATATCTTTAAATAAACACCATCTACCTATTTGATATCCAACGTTTAAGACCTTATGATTCAAAAAAGCTGTAACTTAAAGATTTAATCAATTTATACGTCTTTCATGCCTCTGAAACCCATAAATACCATTGATGATGTTATTAACACATTGGATGCCATTATAGAAAGTTCCGTGCAAAACGAGAATGTGCTGGGTTATTTTGCAGCCTTGTACAGGGAAGTGACCATTAAGGTCAAGGAAGGTATTGCCAATGGCGATTTTGAAAATGGACCGCGTATGGAACGTTTGGACGTCATATTTGCAAGCAGGTATATTGATGCTTATCATTTGCATAAAGACGGCCAACCCATAACCGATTCTTGGACCCTAGCATTTATGGAAGCTGGTAATTACTGGCCTATAGTGTTACAGCATTTATTAGTCGGGATGAACGCACACATCAATTTAGATCTAGGCATCGCTGCTGCCCAAGTTTCCAAAGGCCATGACATTGATGACCTGAAAGCAGATTTTAATAAGATCAATGAGATCTTATCCTCGTTGGTAAATGAAGTGCAGGAAGACCTTGCTCGAATCTGGCCTAGATTAAAAAAAATCTTAAAATGGACTCGGAAAGTCGACGATTTTCTTGTGGACTTTAGTATGGAACTCGCAAGAGATGGCGCTTGGGAATTTGCCCAAACGTATTCTAGCACATCGGAAAACGAAATTTTTGCATTAGTTGAAGAACGTGATAATGCGGTTGCTAAAAAGGCCAAGATCATTACGAAACCTGGACTTGTTGTCGGTGTCCTGTTGGGCATTATTAGACTTGGAGAACGAGGGTCGGTTAGTGAGAAGATCAATAATTTACGGGGTTAGCAAAAATCGAAAATCATCCTATTCTGGCATTAAAAATCATCTACTTCCGTAGACGCTTTTTTTTCAGTCACGATTTAAAAAAGTTAAATAATAGTACTTTGTCCCAGGTGTATATTCTTGAAATTCAGATTCGTATCATTCGGGTTCACAATGAAATCAGCAATGAAATCGCCGACTTTATCGGTGGTAACATTGTCGTGTTTTGCATTAATGTCAGGAGTCGTAATATTCAGTTTTAAAGATTTGTCAACCCCTTTTCTAATGATTTCAGCTTCTTCAGTCAAACCTAAATGGTCTAACATCATAGCAGCAGATAAGATTGACGCAATTGGATTCGCAATGTTCTTTCCAGCTGCTTGAGGAAACGAGCCATGAATGGGCTCGAACAAGGCATTGTCTTTTCCGACTGAGGCGGATGCCAATAAACCAATTGAGCCTCCAATCACACTGGCTTCATCACTAATGATGTCACCAAAAAGATTCTCTGTTAAGATAACATCGAACTGTTTAGGATTCAATATCATTTGCATCGCGGCATTATCCACAAACAAGAAGTCTAGTTCTACATCTGGGTATTGAGAAGCCATTTCTGTGACTGTTTTTCGCCATAAGCGAGATGTTTCCAACACGTTAGCCTTATCGACAAGAGTCAATTTTTTACGTCTTTTTTGAGCTTCTTGAAAGGCTAAGTGTGCAATACGTTCAATTTCTACTACAGAATAACTGCACCCATCGAATGCTTCTTGTCCATCATCACTTAATCTCTTTTCGCCAAAGTAAATGCCTCCAGTAAGCTCGCGATATATGGAAATATCTGTACCACTTATGATGTGTTTTTTAAGCGGGGACTGATCAATCAGTTGCTCATAAGCCTTTACAGGACGTATGTTACAAAATAACCCAAGTTCCTTACGCAAACGAAGAAGGCCTTGTTCAGGGCGTACCTTGGCAGAGGGGTCATTATCATATTTTGGATCCCCTATGGCACCGAACAATATAGCGTCAGATTCCTCGCATATGTCAATAGTCTCTTCTGGTAGCGGATTTCCAGTCTTATCTATGGCAATCGCGCCCATAAGTGCTTCGCGATAGTTAAAGGTGTGGTTGTAAATGTCTGCAACAGCATCCAATGCCTTTTTGGCTTGTGCTGTGACTTCAGGTCCTATTCCATCCCCGGGTAATATGGCGATATTAAATTTCATTAAGAGTCTAATTTAAATTCAAAAGTCTGTATTTCTCCTTTCTTACTTAGTAAGAAATCAATGTCATCATGTCCATTGATCATACATAATTTTTTATATGGGTCAATTTCAAAATCTATATTTCCTATAGGGGTTTCCAAAGTTTGTACTTCAAGATTAACAGTCAATTCTGCCATTGGATTGTTCTCAATATGGATCAATAAACGCAATAGAAATTCATTAGCGACTTGTATAGGCAGTAATCCATTATTTAGCGCATTCCCTTTGAATATATCAGCAAAAAAACTAGAGATGATCACCTTGAATCCATAATCTACAAGAGCCCACGCAGCATGTTCACGACTCGAACCACATCCAAAATTATCACCAGCAACTAAAATGTCGCCTCGATATTTTGTACTGTTAAGAACGAAAGCCTCATTAACACTTCCATTCTTTTCGTAACGCCAATCGCGAAACAGATTTTTACCAAATCCTTTTTTGTCTGTAGCTTTTAAAAAACGGGCAGGAATGATTTGATCCGTATCGATATTCTCTACAGATAGAGGAATAGCTCTTGATGTTAATGTCTTGAATGCCTTCATCTAGTTTAAGTGTTTTGTAATGTCAATGATCTTACCTTCAATAGCTGTTGCCGCTGCCACTAAAGGACTTGCTAAAATAGTACGGGCACCTTGGCCTTGCCTGCCTTCAAAGTTCCTGTTGGATGTGCTAACACAATATTCTCCTTGAGGAATCTTGTCATCGTTCATGGCCAAACAAGCAGAACAACCAGGTTGACGTAACTCAAATCCAGAATTCTCGAATATCGTGGAAAGACCTTCTTCATGTATCTGCTGCACTACTTGCTGCGAACCAGGAACAATTAATGCGTTTACATTGGTTGCTTTTTGTTTTCCTTTTATGTATTCGGCGACGACCCTGAAATCCTCAATACGAGAATTTGTACAACTGCCGATGAACACATAATTTATAGGTTTGTCAATAAGGGATTCCCCTTCTGTGAATCCCATATATTTCAATGATTTCTTGAAAGATTCAGAATCATCTTTCGGGATATGACCATTGATCTTGATGCCCATTCCAGGATTGGTGCCATAAGTGACCATGGGTTCAATATCTGAAGCATCGAAATGATATTCTTTATCGAAAACAGCATCTTCATCGGATGGCAGTGTTTTCCAATGCGCTATTTTTTTATCTAATGTTTCACCTTTAGGAGCGAATTCTCTTCCCGACACATAATCAAAAGTCGTTTGGTCGGGAGCTATCATGCCGCCTCGCGCACCCATTTCTATACTCATATTGCAAACGGTCATGCGACCTTCCATACTCATGTTTTCAAATACATCGCCCGCATATTCACAGAAATAACCGGTGCCTGCATTAGTGCCTAATTGAGAAATAATATACAGAATGACATCCTTAGGAAGTACGCCATTTTTTAGTTTTCCGTTAACGGATACTCTCAAGCTTTTTGGCTTATCTAGAAGCAAACATTGGCTCGCAAATACTTGTGCTACTTGACTCGTGCCTATACCAAAAGCAATCGTGCCAAATGCACCATGGGTAGACGTATGACTGTCACCGCAGACAATCGTCATACCTGGTTGTGTTATGCCAAGTTCGGGTGCCATCACGTGAACAATACCATTGTATTTATGACCCAATCCGTAAAGTGTGATATTATTCTTTTCGCAATTTTCTGTTAACTGCTGAAGTTGATTTCTTGAAAGCAGATCTTTAATAGGGAGATGCTGGTCTTTTGTTGGTGTATTATGATCGGCAGTTGCCACTACTTTATCTGGACGTAAAAGAGGGATATTGCGTTCCCGTAACTCGTTAAACGCCTGTGGACTTGTGACCTCATGAATTAAATGCTTGTCAATATATAGAATTTGTGGTCCATTTTCAATGACATCGACCACATGGGCGTCCCAGACCTTATCAAATAATGTTTTTCCCATACTTGTTTTCCACAAAAGGAAACTTAGTTTTATAATTAGTTACTGTTCTCAGCTAATCAATAATTGGTTCATTCTACCAAATGCATATTATAGCTATGCATTAGCGATTTGTTGGTAGACATTACTAGTTTCGATGATCTGATGAATGTCATTATCCTGTATTTCCTTTTTCTTGTCTGCGAAGATTAAGAAATTCTCGTAAACTTCGTCCAATTGAAGCTTGGTCAATTCGTAACCTACTTTCTTAGCTCTGTATGCTAAGGCAGCTCTACCGCTTCTGGCAGTTAAGACAATAGCTGATTCAGTGACACCAACATCTTTCGGATCGATGATTTCATAGGTCGCACGGTTCTTGATCACACCATCTTGGTGGATACCCGAGCTGTGAGCAAAAGCATTAGCACCTACAATAGCTTTATTTGGTTGTACATATACACCCATGCTATCAGAGACTAACTGACTCATACCATAAAGCATAGACGTATTGATGTTAGTGTCAAGATTGAGATATGGATGTTGTTTCAATATCATTACGACTTCTTCAAGCGATGTGTTTCCTGCCCGCTCTCCTATGCCGTTAATGGTACATTCTATTTGGCGTGCGCCATTAATAACTCCTTCTATTGAATTCGCTGTTGCTAATCCAAGGTCGTTATGACAATGACAAGATAAAATCGCCTTGTCTATGTCTTTTACATTTTCTTTTAGGTATTTTATTTTTGCACCGTATTCGCTAGGCAAGCAATACCCCGTGGTATCAGGAATATTCAAGACTGTTGCTCCAGCCTTTATAGCAGCTTCACATACTCTTGCTAGAAATTCATTTTCAGTTCGTCCAGCATCTTCAGCGTAAAATTCTACATCTTCAACAAAAGACTTTGCAAAAGAAACAGCACCAATGGCACGTTCAATGATTTCATCTTGAGTGGCATTGAACTTATGCTTAATATGGGAGTCCGACGTGCCAATTCCCGTGTGTATTCTAGGATTAACAGCATATTTAATCGCATCTGCAGCGACTCTGATATCATTTTCAACGGCTCTGGTTAGTCCGCAAACGGTAGCGTTCTTTACTACTTTAGAAATTTCTGTTACAGAGATAAAATCGCCTGGACTCGATACTGGAAAACCAGCTTCTATAACATCCACGCCCAGTTCATCCAACTGTCTTGCAATAATAAGTTTTTGGTCTGTATTAAGCTTGCAACCTGGTACTTGCTCTCCATCTCGTAAGGTGGTGTCGAAAATTTTTACTGAGTCTTTTGACATTATATTGGAATATATTTTTCTGTTGTACTACGAATTTATATTTTGGTATGATATATCCACTATTCGTATTATTTTTTATTACGATGTTCAACATAAAAATAATAACGTAAGTTTCTGATAATGAGAATGATGATGATAAAATTGCTAGATGACTAAAGACCAAAAAGATAATCTCTTCTTACTGGTGAAGTCCCTTACAAAATCTGAAAAACGACAGTTTAAATTGTATGTGGGGAGATTGGGAGTGAATACGGACTCTAAATTCCTAAATCTTTTTAATATTCTCGATAAGGCTTCTGTTTATGATGAAGCGACCATTTTGAAAACTGGAGTGGTAAAGAAACAGCAATTAGCTAATGTAAAAGCACATTTGTATAAGCAGATACTTATAAGTCTAAAACTCAATCCGTCGCACCAGAATATCCGCTCACAAATACGAGAACAATTGGATTTTGCGTCTATTTTATATCACAAAGGACTGTATAAGCAGAGTTTGAAAATACTAGATAAGTCCAAAGATATCGCCATCCAAAATGAAGAGAAAAACTTGGCGTATGAAATAGTTGAACTAGAAAAAATTATAGAGTCTCAGTATATAACACGTAGTATTAGGGGACGTGCAGATGAATTAACTATCCAAGCTAAAGAATTGAGCGAGGCGAATGTGATTACAAGTAAACTTTCAAATCTTTCTTTGCAATTGTATGGTGTTTTCTTGAAAACGGGGTATGCCAAAAATGAAGAAGAGGGCGGCATGATTACCGAGTATTTTAATAAACGGCTTCCAAAATATGACATAAAAAAACTAGGTTTTAGAGAAAAGTTATGGCTTTATAAAGCCTATCTGTGGTATAGTTTCTTGATGCAGGATTTTAAGAACTGTTATAAATACGCATCAAAATGGGTCAATCTTTTTTATGATAACCCTGATATGATTCGATTGAATCCCGTCTTTTTCCTAAAAGGAAATAATTATCTGTTGGAGTCCTTATTTTTCATTAAAAATAGAGAAAAATTTGAAGATTCTCTATTGAAATTAGAGTCAATGGTAGCTGATGATTCATTTCCTAAAGATGAAAATGTCGAGGCGCTTGCATTTCTCTACATTAATCTGAATAAGATCAATCTGTACTATATCGATGGGAGTTTTCATGAGGGATTGAAAATCATTCCAGACATCGAAAATGGTCTCAAGCAGTTCAAGAATCGCATAGATGAGCATCATACTATGACATTCTATTATAAGTTTGCTAGCTTGCATTTCGGTGCTGGCAACAACAAGGAATGTATTTTTTATCTCAACAAAATTATTTCGAACAGGTCATTAATTATGCGTGAAGACCTATTATGTTTTTCTCGTGTTTTAAACTTGGTTGCGCATTACGAAGCTGGATTGGATTATCATTTAGAAACACTTTTACGAAGTACGTATAAGTTCTTAATTAAGATGGACGACCTCCATGAAGTACAGAATGAAATGATAAAATTCATTAAAGGACTTCAAGATATTTATCCACATGATCTTAAAAAAGCGTTCATAGGTCTTCACGGCAGACTTAAAGTATATGAAAAACATCCATACGAACGCCGCGCCTTTTTATACTTGGATGTAATCTCTTGGTTAGAGAGTAAAATCGAAAACAAACCTGTGGCCGAAATCATCAAGAATAAATATCTCGCAGAATTCACCTAGTGATTTTGAGAATTTCATAAAAAACACATAAAAACTAAAATAAGTTAGGTTATTAACTTTTTCTGTCGCAATATTTGTGCTCACAAAGTTCAAAAACTTATTGAAGTGTTATCAAGAAAGGTGGAGGGATTAG
>CBESOB010000029.1:0-18799 GCA_965530995.1 uncultured Flavobacteriaceae bacterium | reverse complement strand
CTTTTTTTTTCGTTTTTTTGTAGTAATTAAGTTTGCAGTTAATATGTTATAATACATACCCATTAAATATAGTGATTTCTTTAAACGCATCAAACACCAAAATGTATAAATTTTGAACAAAAAAGAATCGATTTTGCATAATGCAATCAATACCATAACTGCTGAGAGTGATGCGATAAAACATCTTGCGTCACTATTAGATGATGATTTTGCAAATACAGTCGAACTCATCTACAATTCTAAAGGTAGAGTTATAATCACTGGGATTGGTAAGAGTGCTATCATCGCGACGAAGATAGTAGCAACTCTCAATTCTACTGGAACTCCCGCTGTGTTTATGCATGCGGCCGATGCTATTCACGGAGATCTTGGTTTGATCTTAGAAGATGACATCGTTATTTGCATATCTAAAAGTGGCAATACGCCGGAAATAAAAGTATTGGTTCCTCTTATAAAAAATGCCAATAATCGAATGATCGCCATTACAGGCAATAAGGACTCTTTTTTAGGGCAGCAAGCTGATTATGTATTAAATACCTTTGTCGTTAAAGAAGCATGCCCTAATAATCTTGCTCCAACAACAAGTACAACTGCACAAATGGTCATGGGGGATGCATTGGCAGTATGCCTTTTAGAAATTCGCGGATTCTCAAGTAGGGATTTTGCCAAGTATCATCCAGGTGGTGCCTTAGGAAAGAAATTATATATGAGAGTGAAGGATATTTCATCAGTTAATGAAAAACCACAAGTCTCACCATCTTCAAGCATAAAAGACGTTATTTTGGAAATATCAGAGAAAATGTTAGGAGCCACTGCTGTACTGGTAAACAATAAAGTCATTGGGGTCATTACCGATGGTGATTTGCGTCGCATGCTCACTAAGGTTGATGATTTCTCGAATCTCACAGCCAAGGACATTATGAGCAAGAACCCTAAGCTTATAAACGAAAAGGCCATGGCAGTAGATGCGATGGAACTTATGGAGGACAATGGCATTTCACAACTTCTTGTTGAGAATAATGGGGAATATGCTGGTGTTGTGCATATTCATGATCTAATAAAAGAAGGAATCATATAATGGCGGCTAAAAATATTAACGACATGTCTTTTTTAGATCATCTTGAAGATCTTAGATGGCATCTAATACGCATAACGATTGCTGTGGTATCTATAGGGACTCTGGCATTTATTTTTAGTAGGCATCTTTTTAAGACTGTTATATTCGCCCCTATTGAAATGGATTTTATTACCTATCAATTACTTTGCAAGGCTGGAAATTATATAGGTGCCAAAACCACATTTTGTAATGAAGAAATGCCAATGATCATACAAAGTAGAACGATGGCGGGGCAATTCTCAGCAGATATATGGACTTCTATTTTAGCAGGATTCATTATCTCTTTCCCTTATGTGATCTATCAGGTATGGAAATTCATTAGTCCTGGAATGCATAAGGATGAACGAAAACACTCAAGTGGATTTATACTAATATCATCATTATTATTTTTCTTAGGCGTGCTTTTCGGTTACTACATCATTTGTCCATTGTCCATAAATTTCTTAGCGAATTACAGTATTTCTCCTTTAGTAGATAACCAAATAGACATTGGTTCTTATATATCCTTAGTTAGAGCAACGGCATTAGCTTCAGGAATTATATTTGAGCTGCCGATCATTATTTATTTCCTTACAAAAGTTGGCCTTGTAACTCCTGAATCATTAAGAAAGTACCGGAAATATGCGTTGGTCGTTGTGCTGATTGTTGCTGCTGTCATAACGCCTCCGGACATTGCTAGCCAGATTATTGTGGCTATTCCTATTTTGGTATTGTACCAGGTTAGCATATATATATCTAAAGTAGTAATCAGGAATCAGGAACGAAAAGAGAAACAAAATGTCTGATGTAGTACAAGAATTCAATGAGTATCGCCAACGGATGAATGATAATATTCTTGCCGATAATAATAAAGTGATAAAACGTATCTTTAACCTAGACACTAATGCATTTCTAGCGGGGGCTTTGGATGCGAAGACAAAAGAATTACTTGGGTTGGTAGCATCAACAGTATTGCGATGTGATGATTGTATTAAATATCACTTGGAAACCTGTTACAGCAAAGGGTTTAAAAAAGAAGAAGTCGTAGAAGCATTAAGTATTGCTGCATTGATTGGTGGTACTATCGTGATTCCACATCTGAGAAAAGCTTATGAGTTTTGGGATGCCCTTGAAGCTAATTAAGAAACGTCAGTTCGAGTTGAGGCGTTGCCAAAGTATGCGAAAGTAATTACTTCTCGATACAATTCCGATGGTTAGGAATCACTCGAAGTGATAAGAATTAAATAAATAAACGAATTTCACGTTACCTAGATTATGAAGTTAAGAGCCGATAATTTAATGAAGTCCTATAGTGGTCGAAAAGTTGTAAAAGATGTCTCTTTAGAAGTGAATCAAGGAGAAATTGTTGGATTACTTGGTCCGAATGGTGCTGGAAAAACGACCTGTTTCTACATGATCGTTGGACTGATAAAGCCAAATGGCGGACAGATTTTTTTGGACAATACGGAGATCACCAAGTACCCTATGTACAAACGTGCACAAAATGGGATAGGCTATTTAGCACAGGAAGCTTCGGTTTTTCGAAAATTGAGTATAGAAGACAATATATTAAGTGTATTGCAGCTTACAAAGTTCTCTAAAAAGGAACAATTAATGAAAATGGAGTCCCTTATTGATGAATTTGGACTTAGCCATATCCGCAAGAGTCGTGGAGATCTTTTATCTGGTGGCGAACGTCGCCGTACAGAAATTGCACGTGCTTTGGCAACTGATCCTAATTTCATTCTGTTAGATGAACCTTTCGCAGGTGTGGATCCAGTGGCTGTTGAGGACATTCAACGTATTGTTGCGCAACTAACCAAAAAAAATATTGGTATCCTTATTACAGATCATAATGTACAGGAAACCTTGGCTATTACGGACAGGACCTATCTTATGTTTGAGGGCAGTATCTTGAAGGCTGGAAAGCCAGAAGAACTGGCAGCAGACGAAATGGTACGTAAAGTGTACTTAGGCCAAAATTTCGAACTACGCAAGAAGAAAATAAGGGTTTAAACTCCCCAATTAATGCACTTCCGGAGTTTTAATTTTATTAACAATGACCATAAAGGTTTTAAATACTAACAATGCTAAACCTCCTGCTACAAGTCCGGCAATGAATTCTTTAACTATTGCAGGTAACTCTATACCTTCTGCAAAATGATGTAAAAAATCAACATTATGTACAAATATGCCTCCAGCAACTAGTATGAGTGCTATAGTACCAATTACGGATAAAAATTTAATGACAAGTGGTAAAGCATTTATGAGAAATTTACCAATAATATTCAAATGGTTGTTTTTACCATTGCTCATTTTTACGAGTTTATATCCTAAATCGTCCATTCTAACAATTAAAGCGACAATTCCGTAAACACCTATTGTAGCGATTATTGCCACTATAGAAACCACCATTATTTGAAATAATATAGGCTTACCTAGCACGGTTCCTAAAGCAATTATTACTATCTCAACTGATAAAATAAAATCAGTGAAAATGGCTGACTTTATTTTCTTATTTTCAAGCTTCAGAACTTCTAGATCAGAAATATTCGAATCAATGATTTCATTGTTTTCATGTTCATGAGATACAAAATATTCATAAATTTTTTCTGCACCTTCAAAAGCCAAATAAACCCCTCCTAAAACTAGCGAAAGAGTTACGGCCCAAGGTACAAAAGCACTTAGTAAAAAAGCGATGGGTAAAATGATGAGTTTATTTAGTGCCGAACCTTTTGTGATAGCCCATAAAACTGGCAACTCCCTAGAAGACACGAAACCTGTTGCCTTCTCTGCATTTACTGCCAAATCATCACCCAAAATACCCGCCGTTTTTTTTGTAGTAATTTTACTCATTACCACGACGTCGTCCATAAGTGCCGCTATGTCATCTAAAAGTGCAAAAAATCCTGAAGCCATTATAAAGTGATGTTATTTAACTGTTAAACTATTTAATAGGGACATAATAATATAGATAACTATGATCAAAGGTATAGCAGCAAATTTCAATACAATCAAAGTCACAAAACTCAAGACAATGAAGATATAACGTGTGGAATTCTCCTTAAAACCCCAATTCTTGAACTTCAGAGCGAATAGTTTAATATTAGCATTTAAAAGATAACAACTAAGCAATGTCAAGCCAATCAAAAACCATTTATTCAATATAATGGAATTCATCAAGTCATTATCTTGATATTCCATGATCAAAGGAAGTGAAATGATAAGTAATGTATTGGCAGGTGTTGGTAAACCCTTAAAATGATCTTGTTGATCTTCATCTAAATTGAATCTTGCCAAACGATATGCTGAGGCCAGTATAATCATTAATCCGATAAATGGAAGGTAATTTGTACCATCTATATGAAATGCCTGGCACAGATAGGAACTCTCCCATCCAGAATTGGTTGATATTCCTAATAAATAAAACATGACTATGCCTGGTACAACGCCACTCGTTACCATATCTGCCAAGGAATCCAGCTGAATACCTAAATCACTTTGAACATTGAGTTTACGCGCCAATAAGCCATCAAAAAAATCAAAGAAAATCCCCAAGAAAACAAAAATGGCCGTCATGACCATGTTGCCATTCACTGCAAAAAGCACAGCAACGCTTCCACAGAAGAGGTTAAGCATGGTCACAAAATTTGGAATAAATCTCCGTAATGTCATATTGGTTAGTTTGTCGTAAAATTAAAAAACTATTTGAGTTGTGCACGAATAGAAGGCAATAACTAATGCTTTTTCAAGTTAATTAGATGTAAAATATTGTGCATCTTTGTAAAAATTTTGCCATTGAAAAATTACTTGCCTCTATTACTACTGCTAATGTCATCAGTGGTTTTAGCTCAAACAACGCGAAAATATTCTAACGAATTCATGAATATAGGTGTTGGTGCTAAAGCATTTGGTATGGCCAGTGCTGTGGTGGCAAATACAGAAGATGTGAACTCTGGTTATTGGAATCCGGCAGGATTGTTGAATCTTGAAGATAATCAAATAGCACTTTTACATTCTAGTTATTTCGCAAATATTGCCAATTACGATTATGTTGGTTTTGCTATGCCAATAGATGAACGAAGTGCTGTAGGGCTTTCTTTAATACGGTTTGGCGTCGATGATATCCTAGATACTACGCAACTTATTGATGAGCAAGGCAATATAAATTATGATAGGATCAGTTTATTCTCGACTGCTGATTATGGATTGACTTTCTCATACGCTCGAGACCTACCTGTACAAGGGCTGAAATTCGGTGTTAATGCCAAAGTAATACGCCGGATAATTGGAGACTTTGCTTCCTCATGGGGTTTTGGATTGGATTTCGCAATGCAATTTGAGGCCGACAATGACTGGAAATTCGGGATTATGGCAAGAGATATTACAACCACATTCAACGCGTGGAGTATTGATGACGACAAATTGGCAACAATCCAAGATGCAATCGATGGTCAAAATCAAGAAGTCCCGGAGAGTACGGAAATCACGATTCCTAAATTGCAAATAGGAGCCTCTAAAAAATGGTTATTCAATTACGATTACTCTCTAATGGCTGAACTAGATCTTAACGTTCGCTTTGAACAAAATAATGACATCATCTCCTCTTCTTTTGCTAGCGTTAACCCAGCATTAGGATTTGAGTTTGGATATATAGACCTTGTATTCTTAAGAGCCGGACTAGGGAATTTCCAAAACGAATTGCAAATCGACAATAGCGAACAATTGAGTTTTCAGCCAAGTTTTGGCGTTGGTTTCAATTACAAAGGAATTGCAATCGATTATGCTTTTACTGACATAGGTGATCAGAGTACCGCACTCTACAGCAATGTGTTTTCTGTGAAAATAGATTTTAGTATTTTTAGATAAATCAGCGCTATGAAACTAAAACTACTATTCTTAATCTGTTTCTTTATTTTTTCAAGCGTTGATTCTCAAAACAAGATTTCCACATCAAGAACTGAAATCAGTGTCCTTACCATAGGTTCAGGTAGTTCTTTAAATGATGCATTTGGACACAATGCCTTCAGGGTAAATAATGGTTTGGAAGATGTCGTGTATGATTACGGTAGATTTAATTTTAACGCCCCTAACTTTTACTTGAATTTCGCAAAAGGTAAGTTGGATTATTTTATGGGTAAAAGTTCATATTACGAATTCAAGAAATTCTATATAGGGCAAAAACGCAGCATCAAGGAGGTTAGTTTGAACCTCAACGATGACCAAAAAATAAAACTCCAAAACTTCTTAGAACATAATCTCAAACCCGAGAACAAATATTATGCTTACGATTTTTTCTATGATAATTGTTCCACAAAAATGAGAGATGTTCTCATTCAAGGAATGGATATGAAGATTGAATTCAACGAACCTATTGGATTTGAACCGACAACTTTCAGGAAACTCATCCAACAAAACCTAGATTGGAATTCTTGGGGAAGTATGGGAATAGATATTGCCTTGGGTTCAGTAATAGATAAGACCGCAACTGCTTATGAGCATATGTTCTTACCAGCATATATTCATGAATTCTTTGAAACTGCCACGATAAAAGGAAATCCAAGAAAGCCCTTGGTCAATGAATCGAAGAATATTTACGAGAATCAGAAAAAGATGACTTCAAATCATTTTTATACATCTCCATTTTTCATCTTTTTACTACTAAGTGTATTCATTATTTATGTCACTTATAAAGATAATAAAAATAATAGGCGCTCCAGATGGATGGATATTTGTCTATTTAGTATTACAGGGACCATAGGTGTTTTGCTTTTAACATTATGGTTTGCCACAGATCATACAGCGACAGCTCAAAATTATAATCTGCTTTGGGCGTTTCCGTTAAACTTATTCGTGATCCGACAAATTCTAAATTCAGCACCAAAGAGTTGGGTATTGAGATACCTTAAATTCTTGATCATTATGCTTTGTCTTTTAGCACTTCAATGGGTTGTGGGTATACAAGGATTCGCCTTTGCGTTATTACCCCTCTTTTTGGCTTTGGGAATAAGATATGCCTATCTAATTGTATATTATAACAAGTTAATGTTATAGTATTATTGCCCCCTGAAGTAAATAACTGTACTTAAGGTTTTAATAATAATATTCGCATCCAAGAAGAAACTACGATGCTTTATATAATATAGATCGTATTGCAATTTAGTCAAACTGTCATCTACAGACGCACCATATCTTGAATTAACTTGGGCCCAGCCAGATAAGCCAGGTTTTATTATATGACGAGTCTCATAAAACGGAATGATCTTGGATAGTTCCTGAACGAAGAACGGGCGCTCCGGTCGAGGGCCTATAAGGCTCATTTCTCCTTTTAGGACATTGTAGAATTGCGGAATTTCATCCAATCGTGTTCTTCGCAAAAACTTTCCGAATTTAGTGACTCTTACGTCATTTTTCTGTGCCCATTTCATTCCTTCTGACTCCGCATTCTGTATCATGGTTCTAAGTTTCAATATCCTAAAAATGTGGCCATTCTTACCTACTCTCTCTTGGGTGTAAAAAATAGGTCCTCGATTGCCCAATAGATTACCAATTAATATAATTGGAAGAATAACGATTCCAAACAATAGACCTATAATTGAAAAAAAAACATCTGAGACTCGATTAAAAAACAGGTACAACTTGTTTTGATTACTCCTACTAAAAGGAAAGTATTTATAGAAATCCTTTCCGACATATTGAACAGGTACACGGCTTGTGATTTCTTCATACACTTGAGTATATTCCCTAATGGCAAACCCTTTTTCCAATAAGGTGATCAGGTCATTATAAATATCGGCAGTTATGGTTTCAGAATTATAACTAGCAACTACAATTTCGGATACTTGCTGTTTTATAATGATTTCTTTCATTTGATCCGGTGCAAATTCCTGAAGGCCTTTAAATTTAATGCCTTCCCCTTTATCGTGTTCACAATTTATGAATCCAACAATTTTATAATTTGGATCCGAATCATTAAAGGCTTTCACAATACTTTCCATATTGGATACTTCGCCAACTAATAAGACCTTTTTATAAAATCTTGGTGACGTAATAAAAGTAACATAAGCTACTCGCCAAATGAATATTGCCAATACAAAAGCAATGTAGAAATAGACAATTTGTAATCTATTGTCTGGTAAAGTAGGTGTGAAGAATGGCGTCAATAAATAAAATAGAATTGTCACGGATGATGTCAAAACTATATTAGTAATAATAACATCTAATTTACTCGACTTTTGGAGATCATAAAGCTCGAATATAGTTCCAAATATTGTAATGTAGATTATCAAAACGACCGTCCAAGACCAATTCTGTGGTGTAATTCTAAAATAATCAAAATCGAAGATCTCCCCTACAAAATATAAGGCAGCAAGGACAGATATGATATCCATGATACGCAGTAATACCTTGCGTTCTGAAATTTCAAAATGAATACCTCCTTTATTGGACATTTTGCTATTAATCCTTTGGAGTAAATATAATAAACTTATTGATCAAACCTAAGTGCTAATTGGCTATTTAAGAAGAGATTTCCATTTCTCCTTTACAACATTCCAATCGTAATTTTCGGCGTGAATCCTTCCATTTCTTGATAACCTTTTAGCTTTTTCAGAATCTTGGATAAGGTCCACAATTGCCATTGCCATCGCATTATCATCATTGGACTGGATTAATATGGCATTTTCACCATTGCTCACTATAGAAGGAATACCACCTACATTAGTCGTAATAACCGGTAACCCTAAAGCCATGGCTTCAATAAGGGAAACTGGCATATTGTCGAAGTTAGACGTATTTATGAATACATCATAATTACTTGATAATTCAATCCAATCCTCTCTGCTCAATTTGCCAGTGAATTTGACTTGAACGTCGAGTTCTTGCGCCAGACCACTGGCTAAAGAAAAGGTGTCATCTCCTGTTGGGCCCACCATACATAATGATGTAGCAATTGTGGAATCTAGTAACCGCTTGGCCACTTTTATAGCCATTAGTGGATTATAGATCTCTTTAAAAGATCTTACCCAAAGAAGTTTAGACTCTAAGTTCTCTCTTCTTTTAAAAGGGTATTTAGCAATTTCAAGGGTATTTGGAATATACTCAATATTGGTATAGCCGGTATTCTCGAAATTTTCTTTTATATAAAATGAAGGAGATACATTTCGATAGGCATTTTCAAAGATCAACTTACTCTTTTTGGGGCTTTTTAGTATTCGATTCGGTAGATCACCGCCATGCAGTATGGGAATATACTTCAGTTTCCAAATACGACATAATTGACTAACAAAGAATGCATAATAAAAATTAAGGGTACTATAGGTATCAATTAAAACGTAATCGACGCTTTTCCTATTGATCATTACCGTATATAACATATGCAAAAGACGAAAGACCATATTCCTTTTATCAGATGCATATTTTACGTAATAACCTTCATCAGAAAGAAGAGTTCCCAATGTATCTATACTTGTAATGTTAGTGTTCTCACTAACTAATTTGTTTCCTATGTACAATAGGTTTTTCATGTTGAATATCTAGTAAACATAAAGCATATATGAAAGCTGGAGCCGCAATTCGCATTGATGAATGATTGATCGTAAAGAACCAGAAAAGATAAAACGAATAGAATAAATAGTTTTTTTTGTTTTTACTTCTAAGTAGCAAGGGCATTAACAACAAGATCAAGAATGCCACAACACCAAAGACGCCATGCTCTGCAAGTATTCTACTCATTTCATTATGAGAAGCTGCATTTATACCAATACTTTCCAATCGTGCTTCCTTGACTTTGCCAACACCAACTCCTAAAAACGGGTTATTGAAAAATTCTTGAAATTCTGAAGTAAGTAATTCTACTCTTCCTGTAGTCACATCTTCCTTAACACGACCAGCAGAATCTTGATTGGCATATCTCTTATCGATGAATCCCAATGTCTGAATTGAGCTATAAACCCATATACCTACTCCCAATAGAACTATTATGGTAATTGACCTTATCAGTTCCGTCTTTCTTCTTGAAGGTGAATTAACGAAGTAAATCGCGAGAAATGCTAAAACACAAACAATCGCCGTAAAAATCCCTCCGCGACTAAATGTTATAATACCTCTATAGGCTATTAAGGCTAAAAGGGTAAGGTTCAATATTTTAATAATTAAGGTTTTGGAAAACAACACATATCTCACTACAAGCACAAAAATCCCTAATCCTAAGACCGTTGCAACCTGATTAGGTCCAAACCCCCCAGAAGCTTCGAAATTGGATTGTGTTCCACTTAATACATCTTTGATACTTGGATTGTATAAGAAAAGGTAAACTGCATTTGCGATTATTGGTAAGACCAATGCTTGAGTAATCTTATCAAGACCTTTGTAGGGAATTTTGCGTTTATAACAGTAAAGTGCTGCGATTCCAAGGCATACTGGTCCACTAATATTAAATGCGACCGCTTTTCTAAAAACGGTCTCATAGTTCAAGGTTACTGAAGCCAAGACTATTCCCGGAATAAGCAATAAAATATAGATGAAATAAGGATATGCTTGTCTAGATATGCTATCAAAAAAAACACCAAGTATCAAGAACAATATTACACTGTACTTGGAGGCTTCATAAGAAAAATTTCCACCTGTCATTCTCAAAAAAACTTCACACCCTACTACGTAAGAGCATGCCATTAATACTTCCGTTGTCTTGTCTTTGGGGGCCGCATTAAAAATCTTGTACAGAAAAACTAGTATTACCAAAGAAAAATATACCTTGGACAAAACCCCAAAAGTAAATATACCAATGCCAATGAAGACATGAAGTATTATTAATTGTATATAGCTTAGTTTAAGCTTGTTCATTTTATTGACTTTCTTTGTTCAAATCTATTCTTTATAGATTAAGTTATAGAATTTCATTACTTTACTTAATACTGTACGCTCTGTAAAGTAACTATCAATGTACTTCTTTATTTCATCAGCGCTTTTTTTCCTTAGAACTTGATCCTCTATAAGTAAATTCATCGCATTGATCAGTTGTTCTTCATTATCACTTTCAATCACCACACCTCGATTTTCAATAAGATCCTTACAACTACCTACATCAGTCGTTATAATAGCCAAACCAGCCTTGCCATATTCCAATAGAGCCATAGGAAGTCCCTCAAATGATGATGCGATAACTCCAATTGAACTCTGTTCTAAAATGGTATCCATATCTTTTCTAAGATCATAGATAAAAACAGATTCCTCTAATTCATATTGCTTAATATACCGTTTTAGCCTTTCTGAATAAGAATCTTGATAATCAGAACCCACTAAATGCAGTGACCAATCTGTATTTTTTTTACGAACTTCATTGAATGCCTTAAGCAGAAATAAATGATTTTTGGGAGCTTTCAGATTAGCCACTGAAATAATACGTTTACCATCATCTCCAAATAATTTCGTCACTCCCGTTCGTTTTGCACTTTCAGACACGAAATTCTCGATATATATAACATTCCTGGTTTGTAAGTACTTTTTCACCCATGACTCCAATCTTGAGTTAACCACCATCACGCCGTTAAAGAAAAATGAAGATATGACCAATGGGATCTGCTTCATAACTTTTAATTCGTCTCGATTACCTTGATGGTCATGCCAAATCACTTTAATTTTTCTATAAAAAAATTTGGTGAGTACCGCAAAAAAATAAGAGGTTGTATGGGCATGAATTATATTGATGTTATTTGACTTCAGAAACTTTTTAAATCTAATTATTGCTGAGAGATCAAATGTGCTCGTTTTACTTAAATTAATATAAACAACCCTATCATCTAATTCTTCTTCCAATACTCCAGACTCTCTTGAGGTTGCCAAATAAGAGCCATTTAACTCCTTTGCTAGCATATTTGCATAATTCACTGCAACGCGCTCGGCACCACCTGCATTCAATGTGTCTATAAGTTGTAGGATCCTCAAATTCTAAAACTTAAAGAGATTTAGATAAAAATCATCATTTTCAGCACTAGCATAGTCTTCATTCAGCATGGCCAACAATACATTATCATGAAACGCTCCATTCATATATACACTCTGACGTTCTTTCCCTTCAACTTTCCATCCACATTTCTCAAAGAGTGCCAAAGATGCTTTATTGTAATCAATGATATGGGTATACAAGCGATTTAAGTTTGCTTTATTGAATAAGAATGAGGTCATGGTTTTCAAACTATCAGTACCCAATTTCTTTCCTCTGGCGGCTTCTACTAATTTAAGTGCCAGCAATCCTTTTCGTGAAATTTCATCAGACACCTTAAACGAAATGTATCCCATTCTTTCATCTGTTTCATTCTCACAAATGATGAAGCGATAGCCTACTTTATAATTTTTTTCAAACCAATCCTTCTGCTGATTCGAAGAAATGGGAAATTCATTTTTTCCTTCCCAATAAGCGAATTCTTGATTGTTAACAAGTGAGAACATGAAATCCATATCTTCCATTTCCAAGGCCCTCAAGTATACTTTTTTTCCTTTTAACATATCAAAGTGAATTTATTTCTAATTGCAAACGATCTTTGAATGTTTCTAAAGATAATTCATTAGCGTAAGCTTTCAAATTTACGACTTCCTTATGAGAGAGTTTGTGAAATGCCTGTTGAACTGCTTGAGCTAATGAGTCTGCATCAGCATTAAAAATAATCCCCTTTTCCATAGAGTCTAGAATATCTGGAATATTACTGCCATTCGATGCGAGCGGAAAGGTATTATGCGCCCAACCTTCTGCAATTGGTTTCGGCCAACCTTCAAGTATACCAGGCATGATCAATATATGTGAAGCGGCCAGTATTTTTTGTGCGTCATTGAACGTCATGGCCCCATGAAATGTCACATGCTCATTTAGGCCGAATCGAGATACCAATTCTTGTAATTTGGGCATTAAAACACCATCACCAATACAGTGGTAATGCCATTGGAATTTGGCAGTCTTCTGCAATACATTTAGAGCAAGCGGGATCAATTCGAAATTCTTCGTAGGATGCAATCTCCCTATGGAAACAATATTCAATTGTTTTTCGATACTTGGCTTGTCTGCTGACATCCTTTGCGCAGAATCAATTTCTTCGGAAGACATTAATGCCGGAATAAAAGACACTAAATGTGGTTTATCAGATTTACTATAGATCAATGTTTTACAATGCTTACCGCCCATACCAGCTACCTTTCGGTCCAATTTTGATAATACCGGTTCGTTAGGATAAGGGGCGAAATTCCCTGCCCATTTTGTAATCGTTGACTTCCTGAATAGTCTAACTATCAATCCCAAGACTGCACTGGGTAGTGAGGAATTGCGTATATGTATTAAATCGTACCTATGAATAACAACAAGCATCTGTAACGTTAAAAATGGCAACGTCAAGATGTGTAGGATTCTGGATAGCAAGGAATCACCAACCGGATAACTCCAAATTTTCTTCAACTTCACATTGTCATGCCTGAATTGTGCAAAACTGTGACGGTTCTTTTCATTATAAGTATCTAATTGTGTGTAAATATCGACCTCATCATACAACTCACACCAAAGATTGAGTTCTCTTACATAGGGTTCGTAGGAGTAATTATTACCATTATTCATGGCATGTCTTGCCAAGGACAATACCATCAGCCTTTTGCCTAACGTTCCAGCCATGGTGTACTTATTAATTCCTTGGTCTTGTCCACTCCTATATTAAAAATGGCATCAACAACAGAAAGCCCTCCAATGAACTCACCATGAAGCTGCTCGTAAACAATAGTACTGGCTGGGAATTCCTGCCATAATATTTCAATGCCTTTTTCGGTAAATACTTCTTGGTTCATGTAATTGCGCCCCCCCTTACCTGCAATATAATAAGTCGCTTCTGCTGCTTTACACATGGCCAAAAGTCGATCGTTCGGATCTTCAAATTGCGCATCAAGTAACTCGGTGGATTTAATGATCTTGGTATCTATATCCAACATCGTCAATACCAGCATGAATAGATCATAATTCAAATCGTTCAGGTTTTTATAGTCCTGTAACAGAATTTCCTCAAATTTTGGAAAACATGATTTAAAGTGCTTGGCTTTTGAATAATATGTTCTTAGGGTTTTTGAAGCTTTTACAATGTCTTTCTTGAGTGCTATTTCAATCTCATTAATATTGGTCTCTAAAGGTGCCTTCTTTACCGACACAGACAACCATAGTTCTCCTGAATTGCTTTTGATCTTGGTTCGATTCTGGAAGTAATTCTTTCTGAATTGCACATCCTCTAACCAAATAAAAACATCCGATCTTATAACCTTATTAAAATATCCTAGCCAAGGTAAAAAATGCGGCTGATGGGCTGAAACAACTTTCATTTAAATGATTATTCGTGTAACTTCAAAACACTCGGCATACTCTTTACCAATTTGTTTTCCTCGTAATTTGGCTAAATCAGTAATAATGTCATTACTGAAAAACAATCGACTCTTTTGGGATTCAAACGAGTTTATTGAAGCTTGTTTCGCTTCAACATTCACATCCGCCAATTCAATGAATAAATCCATATTGAACGACATACTGTTCCATGGCAACTCGTAACCTAAAATTGTAGAGAATTTAAAGGCTCTACGAGCTTCTTGATGTACTACTTGGTGCGACTGATGAATATCTTGACTATTTGGTGCAAATACAATGTCAGGTTTCAATGCCATGTTCGTATCGTAGAACAATTGGAGTATCTCCATCCTGTCCTTAAAGAGATCTCTTGGATCATAATCCTTCAATGTCATCCTATCCTTAGAAAAACCCAAATGTGTAGCACTTTCCCAAAACTCTTTCATGAATGAATCTCTCTCCACTAATGGCGGCATGGACAAGCCTAAATAATGAATTTCATTATCGTCCTTTAATTTATGAATCGTTCCTCCCACGCCTAATTCAATATCATCTAAATGAGGTGCTATAGCAAGTATCGTTTTTCCTTTAATGACCATGATTATCTTTTTATTTGAGGCTTACTGAACAGCAATCCAATCCATCCCACAAATCTCCCTAGGGCTTCAGTAAAAGCCTTTTTCTTTTCTTTGGTAGTAAATATATTTAAAAATCGAAGTATTAGTAATAGAATCACGATTAAATTCCATTTCAATCTCGCCTTGAAACTAGGATTATCATATTTCAATCGCCATATATACCATCCATTTCGAGTGACCATTTTTCCATAGTCAAATCGATTAGGCCTTCCTCCATCATCGTGATAATGATATAATTTAGCCGCGGTGTTAACATATAACGGCCCTAATTTTGATGCTCTTAAACAAAAATCAGAATCTTCATATAGGCCATAGCCCTCGAAGTATTCTGAAAATTGAATATTGCTAAAGAGAGACTTCTTGAAGGAAGATACACCTCCCATAAAATGCTCCACTTCATATACTTTATCGGATGGCGGTAAAAAACTAATTGACAATCCGTTGGAGAAATCAGGCATCACACCAGGGTGTTCATTACTCAACAGGCCTAGTCGTTTCCTTAACACGTTCCTGGACCCCAAAGCCCTTGCATACCCATCAAATTCATATTCCTTGTAGTTCGCCGGTGTCGCATTATCAATTTTTCGCCAAGATATATCCTCGATGATATAACCTCCTACTCCTAAGGCGTTAGGATGTTTTTCATAAGATCGAATTAATTCTTCAAAATAGGTAGGTGTCAGTATTATATCATCGTCTAAAAAACAGATTATTTCTTTTGTGGCTTTACGTATTCCAAAGTTGCGCTGTTTTGTCAATCCTCTCTCTTTGTCATCAACTAAATAGTACTCTAAGTTTTTATATTCTTTTCTTATCAGAGCTTCTTTAGTATCATTGTTCGAAGAGCCATCCACGACAATTATCTGTTGTGGATATTGAGTTTGTGTTCCGACAGTTTCTAGGAGATCGCAAATAGGTTTTGGTCTCATATATGTACAAATAATAAGACTAAACTCCATTAGGATTATATTTATCAATTAATTGTTTCGCCCAAAACATGCTTCTTTTCCATCTTTTTTTCATTTTGGACATGTATGAGATAGGATTCTTGTTTCCTTGAACGTTAAAAAACTTAAAGAACAAAATTGTCTTGTAACCTAACAATTGCTCCTTAGTTGTGTGCTTATAACGGTGGGCCAATACGGTAGGTGAAGGTTTTGGTTGTACTTCATCATTATCCCAGGGAAGATCGATTTTGACCCTAAAACCACCTATTGGAGCTTTTAAATGCAATATTTCTGAGTTTGGATAGAAAATAATGTCAGTACCCTTATTTCTTATCTTCATACCAAAGTCACTATCTTCCCCAAAGCCAAATTCATGCTCCATTCCAAAAGTAATATCTTGGATAACAGAAGTTTTTACAAAACTGCTATTTGTGCTGAATGCATACCATTGTATTGGAAATGTTTGAGTCAATTTTTCATCTTTCCGTAAACTTGCCATATTCAATGCTGAAACACCATATTGTTCAATGAACTTAAATGCATTCTCAATGAGCGTATTGGTCAATCGAATATCATCATCGGCCAGAAATACCCACGAAGACTTTATCTTTGATAAGGCCATGTTCCTTGCGTTACAAGCCCCTAGCTGATGCGTAAATGTATGATCGATTTCAAACGGCCAATCTTGATCGTAAATATAGCTGAGTTCTGTTTTTGAATTAGGTAAAGCATTTTGCTCTACTATTATTACTTTATTGGGTAAGATAGTATGTTGCGTCAAATCCAGCAACACATCTTTTAGAACCTCAGCTCTCCCCAAAGTTGGAATCAAGACGTCATAAGTGGTATCAACATCATCATTCGCCTTCTTTGATTTTACTTTTATGTTTGAAAAATCTATTGAATCCTTTGATAATCTCGACTTTACAAATGATTTGAATAAAGACCATAATTTCAATCGTTTCTCATACACCAGATAATTAAAAAACAAAATGAAAATCCACCTTAATCGATAGTGGCTCTTTATAAGATCAAAAAGCCCCTCCTGATCCGGGACGTCCAATTTTGAAAAACCATCAACCAATAACTTGGGTTCAGAATAGCAGAATAGTCCTTTTTTCAGTGCTTGTTTGGCCAAATGATTCAAGAATAAGTCAAACGACATTTTCTGTTCGGGGAGATCTGTAAATTGCCGTAAAACGGCCTTACTCATAGCGCCAATGTCACTAGACATCAACCACGTAGGATAAGTAACATTATATTTTACATTGAGGTAAGTCGAATCTTCTACATAGCCTATAGCACTAGAGATAGAATATTTCCCTGATGTTGAGTAAGAGGCCATAATAAGATCATGATGAAATATCTTTTTCAGTGAGTCATGATCAATTTCATTCTCAAGTTGATGGTTACACCATCCAATAAATGTTTCATCACCTTCATGTGCCAATTGATTTAAGGTTTTTTGAATAGATTTTCCATCATATTCAAGCTCTTGATTATTTGCATAATCTATAATCTTGATTACCTTCTTTCTATCATGGAAAACAATTATCATTTCTTCTTTTCTACAATATTAACGAGTTCCTTCCAAATATTATCTGAAGCTGATCGAGGATGATCCACAATTATATTAAACCAATCTTTTGCAGACTTGATGGTGTCTTGATTATCTTGATTAATGGCTTTTTCAATAATACTACCTATACTCTCTTTATCATTTAACCATAATACTGCCTTTTTATTTGGCATGGACTGAAAATGCACATATTTATATATATGTTCGATGTTCCAGGTAGGATGATTTCTAATTTCAGTGTCATAATTGATAAAAGCACAAGGTTTATCATGGCACGCGAAATCAAATACCATGGAAGACCCCACATTGATCACTAAATCAGTATGTGCAGCCGTATTTACAAGAAGCTTTGTATCGCTTAAAGTTGGCATGATTGCATTCCACATACTACCGGCTTCTTCCCATATTGGAGCAATAGGAATAATGATATCTTTATATGTTTTAAGAACGGAGTCATACCTATCGGAAAAATCAACTGGACATCTTCGGAAGATTATACCAATATTGTATCCTTTTTGATTTAATTGGCTAACTGCTTTTGCAGTATCTTCCAAATAATAAGGGTCATTTGGTGAGGTCGTTATATCGTCTCCAGAAAAACAAATGTAATTTTTATCTTCATCCAAATTATAGTGTCTGAAGAATGATTCTTTCGATAGCAGATGCTCCTTATTGAAATGTCCTTCAAACTGAGGTGTACCCGTAACCATCACTTGCTTTTCCAGTATATCGGGGTAGTAAAACAATAATTCCTTTTTCATATGTTCACCCCACACAAAATAATAATCTGCTTCAACAACTGTGGTTGCTTTAGGTAGATTATCCCATGAAAAAATAAAACTTATTGTCGGGATCCCCAGACTTTTTGCAGCTTCAATTGGCGCAATTGCTGCTGAAGACCTTTGATTTGTGCAAAAAATCACAGAAGGTTTTTCTTCTTTTAAAACCTGTAGACAACGCTTGTAATAATCGGTGCTTTTCTCAAGATTCATTATCTTCTTACGTACACGCATTAATCCTGCTTCAGATCTATTTATTGCGGTATAAAGTGACGTTATTACATTCTTTATAATGACTTTAATTGTGTTCCATGATCTTGGAAATTTATAGCTATAGTAAACCGTATCATGTGTTCTTTTAACATTGAAATATAATTCAATATTTTTTCGAGTATTC
>CBESOB010000028.1:0-19019 GCA_965530995.1 uncultured Flavobacteriaceae bacterium | reverse complement strand
TAGTGACGATGCTTGTAGGGCTATTTTTATTTCAGAAAAAAGACATTGGATGAAACTACTTGGAATACTTTTACTGTTTTTATATTCGGCTAGTGGCTTTTGCCAAACTGCCGAAGCTCAGGTGTCTCTAGTTAAATCTAGACTGGATAGTATTGAAACCTTTCTAGCAGATATCAAGCTACATGTAGATATCTCATTCATTAAAATGCCAGATAAGGAAGCGCAGGCGACGTTTAAAAAGGGTGAGGATATAGTCATCACATCTGAAGGTTTTGTACTTATTCCCAAACGCGGATTAGATTTATCGTTTAGTGAACTGTTTGAGTATCAATTTATGGCAATAGATCGAGGTGAAGTAGAAGGGCAGTCACCATCACTATTGGCAATTTCTATTTTGCCATCAGATAATAAGGCAGATTTTAGTGTGGCCAACTTGCACATAGACACCCAGAAACAACGCATCACTTGGGCCGAAATCAACACTAAAAAAGATGGCACCTATACACTCAGTCTTACATACCCAGATAGCCGGGCTGTACTCCCTACGAAATTGGATGTTTCATTTGAAATGGACCGTATCAGGATCCCACTTAATTTTGCGGGCAGTGATGTCACGATTGATCGCAAAAAAATGCGGAAAACCGATCAGAAAACAGGAAAAATTACACTTACATTGAAATATAGAAGCATTGAAAAAACCAAATAATTCGTGCGTTTAAACTGTGTTTATTATACGTCTTATTGGATTGCTTGTTCTATGTATACTCGGAATCCTGACGCTTCGGGACTACGGATTTTCCTCTAGTTCGTTTTCTTTTACTAATGTAGATGCTTAACCAACACAACTAATCCTATACGAATACGTTAAACGAAACTCCAATAATTACATTCTTTCAGGCACGTTGATTCCTAAAAGTCCAAAGGCGTTCTTGATCGTATTGGCAACGACTTGAGAGAGTTGTACCCTAAAGATTTTTTCATCCTCGCTATTTGCTCCAAGAATAGATACATTTTGATAGAACGAGTTAAACTCCTTTACCAGATCATAAGTATAATTAGCAACCAAGGCAGGACTGTGCTGTTCCGCCGCATTCTGAATCACTTCTGGAAACACTTGTAGTTGCTTGATGAGCTCTTTTTCTTTTTCGTGCATGGACGACACCTCCACATTAACAGAACTATCTATATCCCCTTTGCGCAAAATAGATTGTATCCTAGCGTATGTATATTGAATAAATGGCCCTGTATTTCCCTGAAAATCAATGGATTCTTTCGGGTTGAACAAGATTCGTTTCTTTGGGTCCACTTTCAAGATGTAATACTTCAAAGCCCCTAAACCAATTGTTCTGTAGAGTTCCTGCTTTTCTTCAGAAGTATACCCCTCTAATTTCCCTAATTCTTCAGATATTTCCTTGGCTGTGCTCGCCATTTCAATGATCAGATCATCCGCGTCAACCACAGTACCTTCCCGACTTTTCATTTTACCGCTAGGCAGATCCACCATACCATAACTTAGGTGATAGAGGTTCTTTGCCCATTCGAAACCCAGTTTCTTCAAGATAAGGAATAAGACCTTGAAATGGTAATCTTGCTCATTCCCTACGGTATAGACCATCCCACCGACATCGGGATGATCCTTTATACGTTGAATGGCCGTACCAATATCCTGTGTCATATACACGGCAGTACCATCTGATCGTAGTACAATTTTCTCATCTAGACCGTCTTCTGTCAGGTCACACCAGACAGAGCCATCCTCTTTTTTAAAGAATACCCCTGTTTTCAACCCTTCTTCAACGAATTCCTTTCCTAACAGATAGGTCTCACTTTCGTAATACAAGGTATCAAAGTCGACACCTAGACTCTTATAAGTGATGTCAAACCCTTCATAAACCCAACCATTCATCATTTCCCAAAGTGCCACCACATCATGATCTCCAGCTTCCCATTTTCGTAGCATTACCTGAGCTTCAATTAGGATAGGCGCTTGCTTCTTGGCATCGTCTTCAGATTTGCCTTTCGATACCATCTCCTTTATTTCCTTTTTATACTCCTGATCGAATTTCACATAGTAATTACCTACCAGCTTATCACCCTTCAATCCAGTACTTTCAGGTGTTTCACCATTTCCGTAACGTTTCCATGCCAACATGCTTTTACAGATATGTATGCCTCGATCGTTAATGATCTGGGTTTTATAGACTTTCGTGCCCGATGCTTTGATGATTTCGGAGACACTATATCCCAACATATTATTACGGATATGCCCTAGATGCAATGGTTTATTAGTATTTGGTGACGAATACTCGACCATTACGGCCTTCGTATTAGCTTTTGGACTTACAAATCCATAATTCTTATCATTCTTTACTGCGTTGAAGAAATTGATGTAGTACCTATCATCAATTTCGATATTCAAGAACCCCTTTACCACATTGAATGCGGTGACATCCTCAACATTATCCACCAAATAATTACCCAATGCCTGACCAATCTGAACTGGATTACCTTTAACAACTCTGAGCATAGGAAAAACCACAATAGTAATATCTCCTGGAAATTCTCTTCTAGTGGCTTGAAATTCAATCCTTTCCAGTTTAGCGCCATACAGATTATGAATCGCTTTTATAACTTGATTGCTTAAAGTATCCTGAAGACTCATTATTGGCTCTTATTTGAAGGGGCAAAGATATAATTTTATTAGCTTTTATTGGTATATGCCTTTATTCATTATTCTGGCTTTCATTGAATTCTTATAGGCGAATAACTAAGTTGAATTATCGATAAAACGCAGATTTCTTCTTTCTGATCGACGAATGGTAATGTTGTTAAAAACTATTGTAAAAAGTGATGCTCTTTAACTAATATTTGAGCATTAAAACCTATAAATTCGTTTTTCGAGAATGATTTTATAATTTTTGTTTTAAATAAGCTATTAATCGTCCCAGAATTAATGACACTTAAAGACTCTAACTCCCTGAAGCCGTTATTGGCTCTAACAATTCCCTCATTGTTAGATGTATCAGATATATTTTAGCGGAGACAATAGTCATTGTTTTTTAATGAAACAGGTATTAACTATAATTGCCCTATTGTCTTTACTCATTGGTTACTCACAAACCAACGAGATAGATGACCTCACTCTAGAGTTGGCGTTCCAGAAACCGGACACTGCTAAGGTCAATACGTCAATAAAATTAATAAAACTTCTATACGAATCTGGCGAATATGATAAGGCATTAATGTTCATTGAACAAAGTGAACAATTATCTGAAACCCTTAAATATTCAAAAGGTACTGCAGAAGCCATTTTTCATAAAGCTATTATTTTCTCCACTAAGGATGATTATTTCAATGCCGTTGATAATTTTAATAAATCGAAAGAGATTTTTGAAACACTCAATGATTCGTTGGGTATAGCCAAGGTGAATAATGGTGTTGGTCTGATCGAGATCAAACGCGGTAACTACCGTAAAGGAATGGAATCTTCACTTGCAGCCATTAGCGTATTTGAAAGCAATGACCTCAATAAAGACCTAAGTGCGGCTTATAACAATTTGGCGAGTGCCTATTATAATACCAATGAATTGGATAAATCCCTTGAATATAATTTCAAGGCCTTGGATGTAAGACAAATCTTGAATGATAGCCTAGACATATCCACATCGTTAAAAAATATTGCTTCTCTTTATTCCATAAAGAAAGATCATAGAAAATCCATAGAATATTACGATCGTGTTTTTAATTTCTTGAAGGGACATCAAGACCCTAACTTGCAAGGTGAAATCCTTCCAAAAATAGGTCAAGAGTACATGAACCTTGGAGAATATACCGAAGCCGCAGATTATTTAGTTAGAGGGCTTAGATATAATAGGAAACTAAAAAACAAGAGCGGTTTACTTCAAACCTTGAATAGTATTGGAGACCTTAATTTGCAAGAAGGACAGTATAAGGTGGCTCAAAAACAGTTGTATGAGGCCAATATTATTGCTAAGCAGACCCATAATCAGAAAGAGCTATTACGTAATTATAAATTATTGATGCAGTTAGATTCCATTAAAGGGCTATTTAAAGGGGCTTTCATTTGGCAAAGGAGATATCAAAACCTCAAAGACAGTATCTACAATGCAGATTTCAAAACTGTAGGTAGATTCGATAACGATTATGAATTAGAGAGATCGCAAGAAAGTTTACTCCAGAAACAAGAAACGAAGGACCAGGCAAATAGCAAGAAAATCAATAACCTCAAATTGCTTAACTACGGTCTTATAGGCCTAGTGATCACTGCTCTTACAATATTGTTACTCATCCATTTAAAACGAAAAAGCCGACTGCGTTATACACATGAATTAGAAGAGAAAAACGCCAAAATACTAGTGCAGAATGAAGAGATTCTAAGTCAATCGAAGAACTTGGAAGAGATCAATCAAGTAAAAGATAAATTATTCTCGATAGTCTCTCATGATTTGAAGGATTCAATAACCTCCATCAAAGGATTCTTGGATCTCTTGAATGAAGAAAGTATCACGAAGGAAGAATTTGAACATTTGGTGCCAGAACTTAGTGAGAATGCCAATAGTGCCTCATTGTTATTATTCAATTTATTGAATTGGTCTAAATCGCAAATGGAATCCTTAGAACCTAAACCGGAGTTATTTGACATTCAATCCGTTTTCCAGGTCAAGATCAAATTAGTGGAGCAAAAAATTGAAAGCAAGAAAATCATCCTGATAGATGATTCCCAACGCGATTTCGTTTATGCTGATAAAAGTATGGTAGAGATCATTATCCAAAACCTCTTGGCCAATGCGGTGAAGTTTTCGAAGAACGGCGATGTAATCACAATATCCAACTCCATAAACGATGGTAAATCGCTGATATGTATTGAAGATTCTGGTGTTGGTATCTCCCAAGAAAACCTAGATAAGATATTTAAAAGTAATTCGTTCACTACAATTGGTACTAAAGAGGAAAAAGGTACTGGTCTAGGTTTGACCATTTGTAAAGAACTCGTTGAGCTTAATAAAGGTCGTATTTGGGTAGAAAGCGCAGTAAATGTGGGTAGTAAATTCTATGTAGAACTCCCTAAGACAAAGTCTTTATCTTTGAGTAGCTTCGCGACACAACAGTTTAAACAATCTTCTTAGGTAAAATCAAGTCTTAGGTAAGAATACCTCAGCCATCATACATCGAGCACTGCCACCACCACAGGCTTCAATAGTATCTAGAGAACTTGACAAAATATCACAATGTTTCTCTAAAATACTTATCTGGGCTTTACTCAAGGAATCGTAAGCTGCCTGACTCATAATAGTATAGAGTTTATCATCTTTCCCTTTTACTTGTAACATATTACCAGCAAATTTATTCACTTGTTCTTCGGTAATACGAATCACTTCCTTACCATCTTCTTCTAGATGCTGGATAACATTCTTTCGCTCTTTCTTGTCATCTATACTATTCAAGCAAATCACGGCAAAAGTCTCGCCTAAGCACATCATCACATTGGTATGATAAATAGCCATGCGCTTTCCGTCTACTGTTTGATTCGCCGTAAAGAGCACCGGTGAGAACTCAAAATCCTCGCAAAACTGTATAAATAGTTCCTCGTCCGCTCGCGGTGACAAGGCGCAATAGGCTTTCTTATTCACACGATCCAATGCAAGGCTTCCTGTACCTTCTAAGAACAAGTCTTCATCTTCAGCATCGCGATAATCATAAATATTTTCAATAGAAAAACCTTCATCTTCTAGGGCATACAACACATCTTCCCGTCTTTCATGGCGCCTATTTTCAGCAAACATTGGGTACAAAGCAACACGCCCATCTTGGTGAAAAGAAATCCAATTATTTGGAAAGATCGAATCAGGTGTGTCATACTCCTCCGTATCACTAACAACAACTACATTCACTCCAATACCACGAAGCTTTTCTACATAAGCATCAAATTCTTGTTGCGCTTTGGCATTTACCGCCTCAGGGGTTCCATTTTCTATCACTTTCTGATAGTAATTATTAACTGCAGTTTGTTCATTCATCCTAAAATTAATAGGACGAATCATCAAGATGGTATTAGTGGTTTGTTGCATTACAAATTTTGGATTATATTATTATACATTCATGCTTACTCATCCTTTAAGGAGTACTTGACGATACTTGAAGTAATTTCCCATTATAGAATTCATTTCCATTGATAGAAAAATCAGTGATATATTTTGCCATTTTCTCTGCAGAAATAGGTGCTTTATATCCAGGAAAAGCCTCTTCCAGCATTTCAGTTTGTACAGCGCCTAAGGCTAATACATTAAATGAAGGACCTGATTCCTTATATTCTTCAGCCAATAACTCTGTTAAAGTTATTACTGCAGCTTTACTAGAGCTGTATGCAGATAGACCAGGAAATTTCAAACTTCCTTGAACACCTCCCATCGAACTAATGCTTATAACATGACCACTTGCGTTCATAAAGGGAATAACTGTTCTGATCATTTCTGAAACGCCAAAAACATTGGTTCTAAATACATTATCAAAGTCCTCCATAGTCGTCTCTGCAAAGGGCTTATTGAGCAAAGTTCCAGCATTATTTATGAGTATATCAACCTGCTTCCATTCCGATTCAACGAATTCCGAAACCTTCTTATAGTCTAATGTTTCATTGAGGTCAAAGGAGAATGAGGTTATATTATCAAAATGCAAGTTATTTACAGGTCGTTCATTTCTAGAAAGCGCTAAAACATTATGTCCTAGATTCGCGAAAATTTGGACTAATTCAAATCCTATACCACGACTCGTACCCGTAATAATAATATTCTTACTCATAATTCTTCTTGAATTTATCTGTGGCACTAAAGATAAAAAAATCCCGCACGAAGCGGGATTTGATTTGATACTTATTATACAAAGATTCTTTATATCAACATTGTCACCGGATTCTCGATGTATCCTTGTAATGTCTGAAGGAATTGTGCCCCTGTAGCACCATCCACCGTTCTGTGATCGCATGCCATAGTTAGTTTCATTGTATGACCGACCACTATCTGACCGTCTTTCACAACAGGTTTTTCTACGATAGTCCCAACCGACATGATAGCTGAATTTGGCTGATTGATAATGGACGTAAAACTCTCAATACCAAACATTCCAAGATTCGAAATGGTAAACGTGCTTCCTTCCATCTCTTGAGGCGTCAATTTCTTATTTCTTGCGCGACCAGCATAATCTTTGACTGCTGAATTAATTTGTGGCAGGGTTTGCTCATTGGCAAATCTTACAACAGGCACAACTAGCCCATCTTCAACCGCAACAGCGACACCAATATGTACATGGTTATTCAATTGCATCTTGTCATCGTACCATCGTGAATTAACCTGCGGATGCTGACGAAGTGCCAATGCACATGCTTTAACTATCATATCGTTATATGATATTTTGGTATCAGGCAATGTATTGTACTGTACCCTGAAAGCCATGGCATTTTCCATGTCGAATTCTACATTCAGGTAATAATGTGGTGCAGAAAACTTGGACTCTGCTAAACGTTTGGCAATGACCTTTCGCATTTGAGAATGCTTGATCTCATCAAAATCCTCCTGCCCTGAAGCCACGAATTTAGCGACACTTGCAGAACTTGATATTGGTGCTGCGGATCTTGGTGTGAAATTCTCAATATCTCTTTTGATAATTCTTCCGTTTTCTCCAGTACCATGAACTTGTGAAAGGCTAATACCCTTATCTTCTGCCAGTTTCTTTGCCAATGGTGATACAAACAACCTAACATTATGGGATGCCTCAAAGGTGCCGGAAGTCATAATTGCAGCAGGCTTTGATTCTGCCGGAGATGTTTCAGATATTGAGACCTCCTGTTTTGAAGTTTCTTCTTTACCAGCGGACTCAACAATATAATTCTTAGCAACACTGGAAACATCTGTTCCTTTTGGACCTATGATCGCTAGTAAAGCATCTACTTTTGCCGATTCACCTTCTTGCAAACCAATAAATAATAAAGTTCCTGATTGAAACGACTCGAATTCCATCGTGGCCTTGTCTGTTTCTATCTCTGCAAGTATATCACCTTCGTCTACATGGTCGCCAACGTTCTTCAACCATGTTGCCACGGTTCCTTCTTCCATAGTATCACTTAGGCGAGGCATTGTTACCACTATAACACCATCAGGTATTTCGAATGATTGACTCGTTGTTGCTTTTTCAGATTCTTCTGAATTATCTTCAGTGACGTCTTCCTTTTTATCTTCAACATCGGTAGAAGTTGATGCATTCGAATTCAAGAGACCGGAAATATCTTCTCCTTTGTCACCTATAATAGCTAAAAGCTCATCTACTTTTGTGGTTTCTCCTTCTTGAACACCAATATGAAGTAGTGTTCCTTCATAAAATGATTCAAATTCCATAGTGGCCTTGTCGGTTTCGATCTCAGCAAGAATATCACCTTCACTTATTGTATCACCGACTTTTTTCAGCCATGTTGCCACAGTGCCTTCTTCCATTGTATCGCTCAAACGCGGCATATTGATTACTTCTGCCATAACTTAAAGTTTGTGTTGTAAAAATGGATAGTCTTTTTGTTCATATACCATATCATATAATTGATTGACATCTGGATACGGAGAATCTTCTGCAAACTGCTCACATTCTTTTACCAAGTCCTTAACGCGTTTATCAATTACTTCTATATCTTTTTCAGTGACATACTTCTTTTCCAGAATAATGTCTTTTACCTGTGTAATTGGGTCTATTTTCTTGTACTCTTTAACCTCATCTTTTGTTCTATAATGCTGTGCATCACTCATCGAGTGTCCTCGATATCTATATGTTTTTAATTCCAAGAATGTTGGTCCGCCGCCTTTACGAGCTCTTTGAATAGCCTCGTCAAAAGCTTCAGCGACTTTAACAGGGTTCATACCATCCACAGGGCCACATGGCATTTCATAGCCAAGTCCTAATTTCCAGATTTCTGTATGGTTAGCTGTACGCTCTACTGAAGTTCCCATGGCATACCCATTATTTTCACAAACGAAAACAACAGGAAGATTCCACAACATTGCTAAGTTGAAGGTCTCATGCAAAGACCCTTGTCTTGCAGCACCATCTCCAAAACAACATAAAGTCACTGCATCCCTATTGTGGTACTTATCGCCAAATGCGATTCCAGCACCTAAAGGGATTTGCCCACCAACAATACCATGACCGCCATAAAACCTATGCTCTTTCGAAAAAATATGCATTGAGCCACCCATTCCATGTGATGTTCCAGTAGCTTTTCCAAATAGCTCTGCCATAACACGTCTTGGGTCCACTCCCATTCCGATAGGTTGCACATGATTACGATATGCCGTGATCATTTTATCTTTGGTAAGGTCCATCGCATGCAAGGCTCCTGCCAATACTGCTTCTTGACCGTTGTAAAGGTGAAGAAACCCTCTTACTTTCTGTTGAATATAAACAGCAGCAAGTTTATCTTCGAACTTTCTCCAAAACAACATATCCTCATACCATTTGAGGTAAGTTTCTTTCGTTATTTTTTTCAATCTTCTATCTTTTTAAAAGCGAATAACAAATGTAACATAATAGTAATTAAAGTAAAAATATAGCTTGGTATTTTGAGTAATCGATTACTTAAGTACGGATCTGTCAAAAATCAATGGTAATAAGTCGGACAATGAATTGGATTTAGCCACTTTTCCAGTCACTCCCATAAAATAAATTTCGATGGGTGCGTCTTGCTTGACTTCATACTCGGCAATAGCTTGTCTGCATGCACCACATGGGGGAATAGGAGTCGCTGTTTGCGATTTAGCAGAGCCAGCTGTTAATGCCATTTTAAGAATCTTGGAATCAGGATACTGTGCCCCAGCATAGTAAATTGCTGTTCGTTCTGCACAAAGACCTGACGGATAAGAAGCGTTTTCTTGATTGTTACCAGAAACTATGTCCCCAGTATCCAACAATAGAGCTGCGCCTACCAGGAAATTAGAATACGGGGCATAAGCCTTTAACCTAATTATATGTGCTTCGGCCATAAGTCTTTGAACATCCTCAGGCAATTTTTCAACATCATCATACACGTATAATGTAGATTCTATTTTTACTTCTTTCATAATTAGGTTTCTAGATTAAAAATATGAAACTCCATTAAACAAAAAAACTATTGTCTAGATAAACAATAGTTTTTATGTGTTAGAATGATTTATGTTTTCTAGTATTCACTATACTCACCATCGCCAAAATTAAAGGTAAGTGAGAATCTAAGTGTATTTTCTAGTGGACTTTGCACTTTTGAAGCTGAGAATAAATACGAAAGGTCAATGTTAATGGTCGTATACTTGAACCCTGCCCCTAAAGCAAAGAACTGACGAGCTCCTTTTTCATCACTTTCATGAAAATATCCTGTTCTTAATGCAAAGGAATCCTGATAACTGTACTCCGCTCCCAGTGCCCATGTAATTTCCTTTAACTCTTCACTAAATCCTCCCGGTGCATCGCCGAAGGATTGGAACACGCCAGTAATAAAGTTTACGTCGTCATCTTTACCTGCCACAATAATCGTTGGTTCGTCCGCATCTTGTGTTCCGTCTCCATTCGTATCAACGAAACCTCTTATTGGTGGAGTTGGCACTAAAAGTTTTGAAAACTCAGCTGAAAGATCCAATTTATTGTATTCATCGAAAATAAAATCGAATCCACCACCCAATCGTAATGTTGTTGGTAAGAAATTCTCTCTACCACCATCATCGTATTTGATTTTTGGCCCAAGGTTTTGAACTGCCCAACCAGCTCTCCAACGACCATTAAAATCGTTCAAGGCTAATTCTTCAGTTTGATAATATCCTGCTATATCCACAGCAAATGATCCAGCTGCTTTCGCACTTTCATCAACAGCTTGAATTTTTAGGTCAGACCGCAAATAACGTAATGCAACTGCCATTGAGTATTGATCACTTAATTTTAAAGAGTAAGAAGCATCAATTGCTAGTTCATTTGGCTTTTCAATTAAAGCTTCAGAAAATTCATCTTGAACTATTTCTATCTCTCCCAAGGAAAAATACCTAAAACTAGCAGCAAATGCACTTCTTTCGTCTAGCTTATTGAAGTAGGTAACACTACCAAGAAATATATCATTTACTAATTTACTTAGATAAGGGGTGTAGCTCACTCCGATACCTGATTTTGCTTCTGAAAATGCATATTTTGAAGGATTCCATTGTTGTGAAAATCCATCGGCAGAGGTTGCAACTCCAATATCACCCATGCCCGCAGCACGAGCATCCGAGGCTATAAGTAAAAATGGTACTGCTGTCGTTATTACTGTTGATTGATTGTCAAAAACGATAGTTTCTTGGGCATTGGCTTGATATGCCAAAACCAATGTAATGGCTATTAAAATTCTATTTTTCATTGGGTTGTTTTGTTTAACAAATATATATTTTTATTACAGGATGACAAGTTTCTCATACTTTTCAACCGTTTTATTCAACTGATTTGACCTTACTGTCAATTTATAAACATAGACTCCTTTTCCGATTCGATCACCAAAATCATCCTTGCCGTCCCACACGAGGTTTCTCGATAAAGAACTCGTGGCTTTACCACTAGCATTTGTTTGACCATTGATGGTTTTTACTAATTTCCCAGAAACAGTGAATACCTGTACCGAAACGTCTAAAGCATCTGAACTATTGTGATTGAACCAAAATTCTGTGTAATTAATAAATGGATTTGGGTAGTTCAATACGTTGTTGATAACGAGTTCTTGGTCTTTATCGTATACTACAAACTGAATTTCTTGAGTAGATGAGTTATTATATACATCCCAAGCTTTTAAGGTCAGAGTATGTATTCCAGGTTCCAAATCCCTAAAAGCGTAAGAAACTGTACCTCTTTGGTAGACATCTAATTCCGTTTCGTAATAGTCGTTCAAGACAAAAGGATTGGTTTCGTCACCGTCTATAGTGGCAACAATATCGTGACCAATGCCGCTTGCAGTATTCATTCCGTTTTCATCTTCAAGTTTAGCCAATAATGTCGGTGATTCATTTGTTATTCCGCCGGACACAAAATTTTCATCGTTCATATATAGTTGAATGGTCGGGCCAACATTATCTTCGGGAGCATTCTCATTTATACCACCAACCAATATATCCGTACTAACACCAGCTTGATCACCCAATGGATTCTCCGTTTTAGCATAAAAACTAATACGACCATTGTCTATTGGAATACCAATATCTCGTGGTACCACAAATTCAAATGTAAATAATCCGTTAACGATGGTTGCTTGACCTCTGAAGATAATTTCACCCAAGGTCTTATAATCTAATTTAATAATTGGACCTGTACCATTTTGGTTTTGCCTTGTTCGATCATTTGCCAAGGTCTGCCTATCGATATTCTTATCGTAAATTGAAGCAGAGAGAATCCCATTATAATCGATAACTAAATTACCAGATATGTCAACTACTTCGCCTTCGATCTTGATTCTACTTAGTGCTTTTAAAGTGTCTGTGGGTTGCCCAATGGGTACATCATTGATCTTAGAAAGTCTAATATTTGGTTTGGCAAACGCCAATTTCATGGCTGGATCCCCAATAAAGAACACTAATCTTTTCTGGTTAATGTTGGATACTGAAGGATCTATCTTCGTTAAACGAAGTGATTCAGCCATAGATGGGTATTCATCAGAATTATAAGCAAACAAATACTTACTTAAGGTTCTGTTGAACGTAACGCCTGTAGTAACAAATATTTGCCGTGTAGTAGTAATTAATCCTATTGCGCCTCCATCTTTATTCCAGTAGGTATATTCTCCTGCCGTAGGACGATCAGGGTTATCGAACTTGGTGTACTCACAAGTAACAGTTACAAAACAATTGAATTTGCAGATGTTTCGAAGATTTTGAGCGTCTGGCTGCTCGAAGATCCGTTCCTTGGCGAGTCCATCTTCACCACCGTGCCCAAAATAATTTACCACCAAGGCACCGACTTCAATCGCGTCGGACATGGCTTTTGTTACCTCTGGATAACGGTCACCTCCTGCCGATGCTTCTTGTATATAAGAATCAGAATGTACTTTTATGGCATTGATGAATGGTTTTTCGGTGGTAACTTCATCAGCAATTTCATTAGTAGTCCTCTGCAGGACTTCTTCCCAATAAACATCAACATCGTCAGATACTACCAGGAAATTATTTCTCCAGCTCCCATAAGATTCCTTTTGGTAATACAATTCTACTTTATCGACGACCTCCTTGGCACGTTGAGGCGTTTCAGCAAGAACACGCCCTACCGCTATATCCAGTCTGTCAGAAGAAAGCATTGAGCCTTCATTGTCGTCCATCATTCCATAAAAATCATCTGATATAAATGAATTGGTTAGATTAAAACTACTATAGGCATGCCATGAGGGAACGATATTTGTGTTACGTGCTATTCTATCCTTATAATCATATGACGCATCTCCAAAAAGGCATAAATACTTCAATCTATTTTCAGGAACGCTAGCATTATCATACACATATTTTACCATATTCCTGATGGCTCCAACATCAGGATTTCCTGAGCTGAATTCGTTATAGATTTGTTCCAAGGTCAACACTTTAACAGTCAAACCATATTGTGCTCTATTTATATCGGCGAGTCTATTAGCTTGCGCAACGAAATCATTTCTCGTGACAATTATATAATCAAGATCTTGAAATTGACCTTGAGAATCCTCAAAAAGCGTCCCTTTTAAATCCTGATTGGCAACGGTGACATTAGTATCTCTCGAAGGTGCATAATAATCTGAAGGATCCACTGCTATATATTCTTTCTGTGAACCCATTGCTGCAGTAAAACTGAAGTTGGAATCAGCATCCACATTTATGACATTCCTGACATTATAAATATCCGTAATATCCCAAACCTCTGAAACATTGGAGGCATTGGAGACACTGTATTGAGCCACTCCTGTTGCTTGAGCCACTTCATAATTCTTGAAAATGAATTGTACTCCAGAATAATTCAATTGGCTAGTGCCTTCCAATGAAATAAAATCAAGATATGCCAATGCACTAGGATTACCGTTGTTGTTGTAATTCAATCCAATATTAATTGTCGAAGAATTAGAATTGACACTGCCATCAAAAGATTCACCATCCGCTAATATGGGGTCGTTAATGCCTATAAAAGAAAAGGTTGTAACATTACTCCCATTGATACTAACATCCATTGTCGTTGGGGTTTCTGAAATGGCAGCAGCGAATACCCTTAAATTTATGGGCTCCGAGGTAATAAGATCTGGAAAATTAAACTCAAAACTCTGCTCATTGTCAATGTTGAAGCGATTTCCAAACCATCGCCTACCTAACTTCACGATATTGAAATCGTCAATTTCATGATGTTGATATGATGAGTATGTATTGATATTCATGTCTGGAGTGCCAGTTGGTTGGTTCAATGGGACTATTCTTTTTCCTTCACCTGCACTAATATTGACGTAATAATATGATTTATCGGTAAACGCATTGACATGCGTAATACTCTCCTGATTGAAATTAATTGGGCCTTCGGCATAGAAAAGTATATGATCCTCATTATCAAATTCTCCATCCTCTTCACCAACGAGCTGAATCGCATTTTCCTGCAGATCTATCGGGTAAGGCTCAGAATTCAATAATGGTAGCATTCTTCCTCCATTACCAAATATTTTTATGGTCTTAGGGTCTATATTATTCAAGTCAATTCCTAAACCTTCTAAAAATCCTTTAGAGATCCTATGTACACCGGATTGTTCGACATAAAAACGATACCAAGAGCCACTGCGCAATACCGAATTCGAGATATCCCGCGCACTAATGCCAATACCACGAACATTAGATGCATAGTCATACTTTATTGTAAAGGACGTAACCTTTTTGAAATTACCATTCTGATTGATTATTGGGGATAATTCGAAATACACATAATTAGATCCTCTAGCACTTGAATTCACTAATTTATAGACTATTTGAGAAGGTATTAAATCAACATTCAGATCTTTTAATTGGGATCTTGACATATTGGAATATAGAATATTCGTGATCTGTATAGAATTCTCATTCACACGTCTATCAGATTCCCATTGCTTGACGAATGTTAATCCACGATCATAATCAAAACCAAATTCACTCTCTTGAAACCCCGGTAATTCAATACGCGTATTGACAGATCCCAGCACTTTAGTTCCATCCCAATTTATAGTAAATGTATCTTGTTGAGAAAAAAGGGGCAGGAAAGTAATTAAGGCAAATAGTAAAATTATCTTCTTCATTGCGTAATAAACGTTAATTATTGTGGGTTAGTATGGTTTGATATTCAATAATTAATATTAAGATTCAAATTTACGATAATAAATAGATATTAAGTTCGTTAGTATAGCAGATTTCAACACGAAAATGGGCGAAAAGTCCGTTGTAATGTTTGAAAAATAGGATGAAATACACTTTTTTTGTGTGTTTTTATTAAATAAAGCTTGGCGATTTACCTTTAATTACTATATTGCGTCACCAAAAATATTTGACTTACTTAAAATTATGGATATGAAAAAAGTCTTAACATTCAAGACCTTACTAGTTTTAACGCTTTCAATAGTCGTTGCTAGTTGCAGTAAAAATTCCTCTTCATCTAAGAACAGTTCGAGAGCCACAGGTTGGCAAATTAATGCTAAAGATGGCGGTTTTCAATACAATACACAATTCAAGGAACAAGAAACAGCTCCTGGTTTGGTATTTGTTGAAGGTGGTACATTTACAATGGGCCGCGTTCAGGATGATGTTATGCATGACTGGAACAACAACCCTAACCAACAACATGTTCAATCATTCTATATGGATGAAACTGAGGTCACCAATTTAATGTACCTAGAGTATCTAGATTGGTTAAAAAGAATTTATCCTCCTGGAGATCCTAATTTTAAGGAGATCTACAAAGGTGCCTTACCTGATACTCTTGTTTGGAGAAATCGATTAGGATACAACGAGGTAATGACCAATAACTATTTGCGTCACCCAGGATATGCAGAATATCCAGTAGTTGGGGTAAGTTGGATTCAGGCAACGGAATTTGCCACTTGGAGAACCGATAGAGTTAATGAACTTTATTTGGAGCAAAATGGATATCTTAAAAGAGATGCTCATTTAACCGATGCATCAGCTGAATCTAACTTTAGTACAGATACCTATATCAACGCACCTACTGAAACTTTTGGAGGTAATGAAGAGGTATTATCTGGTGGAAAACGTAAAACTCAAACAAATGCTGCCGGCGAAGAAATTAACAAATATGCAAGAAGGGAATCAGGAATTGTTTCTCCTTTTTATAGACTACCTACAGAAGTAGAGTGGGAATATGCAGCTTTAGGCTTAAGTGAATTAAGAAGCTACAATACCTACAGAGGACGTAAAAAATATCCTTGGGATGGACAATACACACGTAATGGTAATAGAAAGAAACGTGGTGATCAATTAGCCAACTTCAAACAAGGTAAGGGTGATTACGGCGGAATTGCTGGATGGTCTGATGATGGTGCTGATATTACAGCTCAAGTAAAATCATTCGATCCAAATGATCATGGCCTTTATGATATGGCTGGTAATGTAGCCGAATGGGTTGCGGATGTTTACCGACCGATTGTTGATGACGAGTATAATGACTTCAACTATTACCGAGGAAACGTATATACTAAGAATGCAATTGGTGAAGATGGAAAAGTTTCTGTCGTAAGAGTCGATTCCATTATTTATGATACATTGTCAAATGGTAAGATCGTAGCAATAAACCTTCCTGGTCAAGTTCAACAAATTCCTATTGGTGAAGCTGAAACATATTTAAGAGCTAATTTCTCTACAAGTGATAATAGGAACTTTAGAGATGGTGATAAAAGTTCATCACGTCAATTTGAAGGATTCAATGATGAAGATGGAGATACCGATAACAATGGAACAAATAAAATGTACAATGCACCACGACATAAAGTAGATGCAGATACATTTGGAAATATGGTTCGTGAATATGACAAATCCGATAAGAGAACTTCCTTGATCAATGACGAAGCGAGAGTTTATAAAGGTGGATCATGGAAAGACAGGGCATTTTGGTTAGATCCAGCTCAGAGACGCTATTTCCCACAAGATATGGCAACGGATTATATCGGCTTTAGATGTGCAATGTCAAGAGTTGGTTCAAAATCCAAGACAAAGAACAAGAAAGCAAGAAATTAATTTTCTGCCTTTTAACATAAAGAAAGTCCTAGCGTAATAGTTAGGACTTTTTTATTACATTTATTTTATGAGAATTGAACAGCTTCACCAACTCTTCCTGAACAGTAATGGTATTTCAACAGATACGAGAAAAATCTCAAAAGACGTGATGTTCTTTGCCTTGAAAGGTGACAACTTCAATGGTAATGAATTTGCTTTAGAAGCCTTGAAAACAGGAGCATCTCATGCCGTAATCGATGAAAAAAAATATGCAAGCCGAGAAAACATCATCGTAGTGCATGATGTTCTTGAAACGTTACAAGCATTAGCAACCTTTCATAGGAACTATTTGAATCTCCCAATTGTTGCATTGACTGGAAGTAACGGCAAGACTACAACCAAGGAACTGATACATATGGTTCTTGCTAAAAAATACAAAACCGTAGCTACAAAAGGTAATCTGAATAATCATATCGGCGTTCCGTTAACACTTTTATCAATGTCCCAACAAACTGAGATGGGCATCGTAGAAATGGGCGCTAATCATCTTAAGGAGATCGAGTCACTTTGCCAGATTGCGCAACCAGATTATGGTTACATCACCAATTTTGGTAAAGCCCATTTGGAGGGATTCGGTGGTATTGAAGGAGTTATTAAAGGCAAAAGCGAACTCTATGATTATTTGTTAAACGAGAAAAAATATGTGTTCCTCAATGCTGATGATAACTTTCAAAAAAAAAAACTCGCCCCGTATATCAAGAAATTCGGATATAGCCAAAGCAATAATGACTTCTATAAAATTGAAATGATCGGTGTAGACCCCTTCATCAAAATTGCTGTTGAAGATGTCATTATTAATAGCAAACTCATTGGCACTTATAATTTCACCAACATAGCGGCTGCCATATTGATAGGTAAGTATTTCAATGTTGCATTGAATGACATAAAAGATGCTATCGAGGCGTATATACCTACGAACAATAGATCACAAATAATCACTAAAGGAAGTAGCAAGATCATACTCGATGCCTATAATGCAAATCCGAGCAGTATGATTGTAGTATTAGATAATTTTGCTCGAAGTTCAGCCAAGAATAAGACAGTTATACTTGGTGATATGTTTGAACTAGGCAAAGAAAGTACTAAAGAGCATCAGAATATTGTGGATCTAATTGAAAATCTCGCATTTGATAAAGTATATCTTATAGGCGAGAATTTCAATACGACACTATCAACTGCCAAAAACGTTAGCTATTTCAAATCGTTTGCAGACTTCAAGAATGACATTACATCGGTTGACTTTGAAGATTCAGAAATTCTTATCAAAGGGTCTCGAGGCATGGCACTGGAGCGCGTGCTGGATCTGATTTAACAAAAAATATCGAGACTTTAGCGAGTCATACTGGATTAACTAGCGTTTATCCAGAACAGCACCGCTTCTGCAAAAATATCCCTATACCACTTTTAGTCGTGAACCCTTTTTAATTCATGACTGGATTAACTAGCGTTCATCCAGAACAGAACCGCTTCTGCAAAAATATCCCTATACCACTTTTAGTCGTGAACCCTTTTTGATTCATGACTGGATTAACTAGCGTTCATCCAGAACAGAACCGCTTCTGCAAATAGAAAATCACAACACTTCGTGCTGTATTCTATATTTTCTACTGAATCTTAAAACTACGTTTCAGATTCGAGAAAATAAAGAATCCACATCTTTCGATGTGGATTTCCTGCTTGATGTGGGTCATACTGGATTCGAACCAGTGACTTCTACCCTGTCAAGGT
>CBESOB010000027.1:0-19283 GCA_965530995.1 uncultured Flavobacteriaceae bacterium | reverse complement strand
TCTTCACGTTGTTCTTCTGCCAAACGCAAAGCCTCTTTTTGTTGCTCTTCCAACTCCGTAGCTTGACGTTCTTTTTCTTGCTGTTCCACATTGGCAATTCTCTTAGTCTCTATTTGCTGTTCTAGCAGTAATTCTGATTGCCGTTGCTCTTCAGCTAGTCGTTCTCGTTCTTTTTGTTTTTCAAGCTCTATTAATCGTTGAGCTTCCTTGCGCTGCAATTCTAGTTCCGCTTCTTTCTTTTGTACCTCCAGCTTCTCTTCCTTGGCAAGTCTCATTTCTGATTTTTCCTTAGCTGCCAGTGCCTCAGCTCTTTCCCTCTCTACTATCAGTTCCTCTTTACGTTGTTGTTCTGTCAAACGCAAAGCCTCTTTTTGTTGCTCCTCCAACTCCCTAGCTTGACGTTCTTTTTCTTGTTGTTCCACCTTGGCAATTCTCTTGGCCTCTCTTTGCTGTTCTAACAGTAATCCTGATTGTAGTTGCTCTTCAGCTAGTCGTTCTCGTTCTTTTTGTTTTTCTAATTCTGCTAATCGTTTTTCTTCTATACGACGTGCATCAATGCGTTCTTTTTCGAGCTTGTCAGCTTGACGTTGTTCTTCTATACGTTGTGATTCGGCTAATCTTTCTGCTTTACGCTGTTCTTCCGCTAATGACACCTCTAGGCGTTTTTGATTTTCAGAACGTACACGTTCCGCCTCTACTTCCTCCTTAGCTAAACGTTTTTCCTCTTTAAACTGTTCAGCAAGTTTAGCTGCCTCCTCTCTTTCTTTCTCTGATTTTTCTTCAAAAAGTTTTTGTTGCTCCAAACGCTCTGTCTCTCTTCTTTGCCTATCTAATTCTACCTGCTTTTTTCGTTCTGACAATCTTTGGGTTTCAGCGAGTTCTAATGTTTTTCTATTTTCTATGGCTCTTTGCTCAGCTTCTTTTCGTTCTTCTGCTATTTTTTCTCTTTCTTTCTCTCTTTCTAATTCAATTGATCTTCTTGCTTCCTTACGCTGTTTTTCGAGCTCTTCAATCTTCAATCGTTCTTTCCTTAACTTCTCTTCAGCCAACTGACGCTCTTGCTTAAGCTCAGCAGCCATGGCTTCCGCATTTGCTTTTGCATCCTCTAATTCTTTTTCTAATCTTTGCTGTTCAGCTAATCTTTTCGCTTCTCTAAGCTGACGTTCTTCTTCAGCAGATTGACGCCCTTGTTCTTCTAACCTTTTGGACTCTGCTAACTTTCGCTCTTCATCCTGCTCTTCAGTTATTAGTCTTGTAAGGTTTAAATCTTCTTGTTGCTTTTCTTCATCCAATCGCCTCGCCTCCTTTTGCTCAGCCGTCAAGGCTTCTGCTTTTTCGCGCTCCAACATAAGCTGTTCAGTTTGACGCTGTTCCTCCGCTAATAGCTCTGATTCTTTAAGTTGCTTCTCTAGCTCTATGGCTGCTATACGTTCTTTTTCTATTTGTTCGGCCTTGGCAGTTCTCTTTGCATCTCTTTGCTGTCCTGCATTTAATTCTGCTTGACGTCGTTCTTCAGCAAGTCGTTCTCTTTCTTGTTGGCGTTCCATTCCTGCCAATCGTCTCGCTTCCTGTCGCTGAGCTTCTAATTCGGCAGCCTTACTTTGATCTTCAACCTTCCTTTCTTCAGCCAGTCGTCTCGCTTCCCGTTGCTCAACTGCCAAGGCTTCTGCTTTTTCTCGTTCCCATTCAATTCGTTCCGCTCGGCGTTGTTCTTCTGCCACTCGCTCTGATTCCTTGCGTTGCTTCTCTAGATCTGCGGCTTGACGTTCTTTTTCCTTTCGTTCTACTTCGACCAGTCTTGCAGCCTCTCTTTGCTCAACTGCCAAGGATTCTGCTTTTTCTCGTTCTAGCTTAAGCTGTTCAGTCCGACGTTGCTGTTCTGCTAATCGTTCAGTCTCCAAACGTTGCCTATTGAGCTTTGCTTCATTAAGTTTTTCCTCTCGTTCATTCGCCTTTGCCAATTTTAGAGCTTCCCTTTGTTGTTCGGCCAATAATCGGGCTTTACGTTGATCTTCCTGTTTCTTTGCTATGGCTAGCCTTCTGGCTTCTCGTTGCTGAATAGCAAGTGCTTCAGCTTTTTCCCTTTCTAATCTAATCTGTTCCGCTTGACGCAGCCTTAGACTCTCTTTCGTCTCAGTATCAGCAAGGTTTTCTTCTTCTTTTTGAGGTTCTATTTGAGCTAAACCGGTAGTTTCTTCCTTTTGTAAATTAGATTCTTTCTCTTCAATTTCTTCTTCTTGTTTCTTTTTTTCAATACCGCTCTGAGAAGCCAACGCATCTTTAAGTTCGGCCCGTAACTGCTTGGCTTTTTCCCTTCTCTCAAGCTCCTTAAGACGGTTTTCTTCTCTTTCCCTTGCTTTGCTTTCAGCGGCTATACGACGTTCTTCGAGAATCAGTGCTTTACGCTTTTCATTTTCCTCTCTTACCCTTCTCATAGCATAAGTAGACTCCTCTTTAATGTCCTTTCGTTTTACCTCAACCTCTGCCAAACGAGCACTTTCCAGTCTTATCTTCTCTGCTTCCTGTCTTTTTCGTTCATCGATTTTTGCTCCATAAACTTCTGCTATCTGCTTCTGTTTTTCAACCTTATTTTCTTTTTTGGTTAATTCTGCTGTCTTATATTGAGCAATGCGCTGTTTCTGTTTTTGGGTTTGCAATTGTAATAACAACTTGTTCTCAACGATCTTTCTTTTTTGTTCTTCTTCGGCAACTCTTTTCCTTTCTTCTTTAAGGTCTTGACTTATTTTTTCTAATTCAATATCAGTTGTATTACTACTTAGATCGGCAAGGACATTACTTGATTCTGAGAAGGATGCACTGTCGCCTATGGTGTTTTGAACAATTTTCTTTGAGAATTGCAATACAGAAGATGCTTCTTCAATGTTACAGTTTTCTTGAGTGACATTAGCAAGATCTGGATTTTGCGATTTTACGACATAGGATCGTATTTGATACGTATTTTTTGAATCACCCAAAGACTGATCCACCAAGTCAATTATAACAATATAATCGTATTGTTCCTCAATAGCTTTGTCGAATACCTTGTCTGTACTCCAGGTTTCATAAGGTTTGTAAACCGTGAATTCCGCATCTATTCCATTATCAAGAAAATCAGATGAAAGAATAAATCTCAAGTTTCGAATATTCTCTTCAAATCCTTCTAAACTCAAAACTACATAGGCTTTAGGATTAACCGGATTTTTCAATGAATTTGATCTCTTCACTGACTTATTTGCATAGCAAAAAGACGTTGAAATAAATATGCAGATAACTATTAATAATCTCATTGTAGAAAAACTTGCATATGCAAGTTAAGAAAAAGCAGTAATTATCCTAGTTTGAGAGATATTCGGTGATTTTTTTCGACAACTGCTTCAAATCTGCTTTTATTCTAAGATTATAAGAATGAGATGAAGCCGCTTTCCAATCTGGATCTTTTTGCCTATTAACAAGACTAATTTGATATTTTGACGCACCATCTCCAACATATTCTAATTGATCGATGAGTATCATAACATTGTTCTCTTCAGAAAGATTTGGTAATATACTATCTAAAGTAGTAGATCGACCCTGTTTAAAAATCACCGCCTTTGATTTGATCTTGGCAAGCATAAAATCAAATTCAATATGATTCTCTAAATCCTCAAATTGCTTTTTATCTTCTTCTTTACCTCTTATTATTATAAATGCATTCGGATTGTCTATTGATACTTTAGTGATGTTTGAAGTGGCAGTTTCAGAATCTGTCTTTTTATCTGATGATTTTTTGGTTTCTAATGCCAATCTTCCCTGTTCTTGTTTTTGTAATTCCTGCAGTCGTATTTCTGCCAAACGTTTCTCCTCCAATCGCTGTGCTTTTAGCAAAGCTTCCTGACGCTTATTCTCTTCTTCTCTGGATTTACGCTTCGTAGTACGTTCCTCAATAGCTAAAGCTTCGGCTTGCGCTTCATCCATCTTCGCCTGCTTCTTACTTTGTTGCTCAAGAATTTCGGCCTCACGCATCTCTTCTTCTAGCCTAAGTTTAGCAAATCGTTGGGCTTCTTTTTTCTGCTTAACTAATTCCTCTGCCTGACGTCTTTCTTCAGCGATTTCTGCCTTGATCCTTTTTATGTCTTCTTCAGACAATCTTGACTTTTCTTTTCTTTGCGATTCAAGTTCCTCCTTAAACCTCCTTCTCTCCTCTCTTTCAAATTCTTCAAGTTGTCGCCTTTCTTCTTTTCGTACCAATGCTGCTACTGTACTCTCTTTTCGTTTTGCTTCTTTTAGTTCCGCATTGCGCCGTTTTGTTTCTTCTCTTTGACTTAGGCGCTCTTCTCTAGTAGGTTCTTTTGGGATAGAGTCCACTTCTGCAACAGGTGCATTTAAAGCCTCTTCCGCTTCGCGTTTTTTTATTACCTCTCTCTTGGCTTCATATGCTTCAGCAATTTCTCTTTGCCTCTGCCTTTTTTTAAGAGCTGCGTCTTCAGCTTCTATTTCTGCAATCCTAGATTTTTGCTTTTGTGTTTCAATCTCAAGTTTAAGCTGGTTCTCGAGTATGATTCTTTCTTCTTCCGCTAATCTTGTTCTTGTTTTCTCTTCCTCTAATTCTCTTCGGAGTTTTTCAATTTGAGATGTCTTGTTCTGCGAAGAGTCTATATTTACAAAAGGGTTTGAGTCTTCATAACTCGCCATGTCATTAAATTCAAAATCATGGCCTTTGAAAACCGCTTGATTTCCAACGATGCTTTTAATAACTTCTCGAGAAAATTTCTGGACAGAAGGAATGACCGATAAGTTAACCGCAGATTGCCCATGGTCCAACCAGTATGGGTCTGAAGATTTGACATGGTAAGATTTTATTTGATACTTACCACCTAATTCGGTCTGGTTATCAATTGTGAATTTTGCAACTTGATCTATTAATATGATATAGTCATATTGTCCCTCATTAGCTTTATTGAAAATCTGATTTTGGTTCCAATATTGCTTCGCTCTAAACAGCGAATAATCAGTTCGGACATTATTTTCTGCAAAATCTGATGATATAATATCTTGTGCCCTTTGTACATTGGCAGGCCCTCCTTCGGATCTTATGACAACATAAGCTTTAAGAGCAGGGAAACTAGACGTGTCCCCATTATTTGACACCGGCGATTTGCCACTACCGCAACTAAACCATAAGGTTAAAAAGCACGTAATTATTAAGCCTCTTATTCTTAAAAAATACATTAATCGATAGTTTTGAAACCTGTGTAAGGTACTAAAACTTCTGGGATTTCAATTGTATTAGCAGTTTGGCAATTTTCTAAGATGCCCGCCAGTACTCTCGGGAGAGCCAATGAACTACCATTTAAAGTATGAGCCGTTTGATTTTTTCCATCTTTATTCTTGAATCTTAATTTCAACCTATTGGCCTGAAAAGTTTCAAAATTCGAGATAGAACTTATTTCAAGCCATCTATCTTGAGCCGTTGAGAATACCTCAAAATCATAGGTCAGGGCAGAAGTGAATCCAAGATCACCTGCACATAACCGCAATATTCGATATGGAAGTTTCAATTCTCGTAAAATGTTCTTGACATGATCAACCATACCTTCTAATGCCTTATATGAATTATCAGGATGCTCCACACGTATGATCTCGACCTTGTCAAATTGATGTAACCTATTCAACCCACGGACATGTGACCCATAACTTCCTGCTTCTCTTCTGAAACAAGGTGTATAGCCAGTAATGGTTTGAGGAAGGTCTTTCTCGTCCAACAAAACATCACGAAACACATTAGTGGCTGGTACTTCGGCAGTTGGGATGAGATATAGGTCATCTTCTGTAACATGATACATTTGTCCTTCTTTATCAGGAAGTTGTCCAGTACCAAAACCGGAAGCAGCATTGACCAGATAAGGCACTTGATATTCTGTATAACCCGCAGCAGTGTTCTTGTCTAGAAAATAAGCGATCATAGCCCTTTGCAATTTTGCTCCTTTTCCTTTATATACAGGAAAGCCTGCTCCTGTTATCTTATTTCCTAATTCAAAATCGATTATGTCAAATTTCTTTGCCAATTCCCAATGAGGCAGAGCATTCCCGCCAAGGTCCGGAATTTCACCCTCCCTAAATATTTCTTCATTATCATCTTCAGTATTCCCTTCTGGCACAGAATCATGAGGCACATTAGGGATAGTATATAATAGCTCGTTCAGCGCTTCAACCTTGGAGTTCAAGGTTTCACTTAATTCTTTGGATCGATCTTTTAATTGGCCTGTTTTTTCTTTTAAGAGATTTGCCTTTTGTACTTCTCCAGATTTAAAAAGCATCCCTATTTCCTTGGAGATGGCATTGGATTCTGAAAGCACATTATCGAGAACAGATTGCGTTTTCCTCCTCTCTTCATCTAACCTAATGACATCTTCAATGATCTGATTTGCATCAAGATTGCGCTTGGTCAATCCTTTAATGACTAAATCTTTATTCTCTCTAATATATGGTATTTGTAGCATGATAACTTTTATAGAACGTCAAAATTATGAAAGATCATTGGATAATGACTTACTAATTTTTAGTTATTCTGAAGGCAATATCCAATCACTATGCTTTAGGGCTTGCCACTTGATTGCAGCAAGGTCTTCCTCTGGATCAATAAACTGTTTAAAGGGCTTACCATTAACACTAAGTCTTGAGTTAACGAATACAGAAATTTGCATTCCTTGTTTTGCGTAATCCTTTTTTAATTTTTGAGCAAATTGCCAAATGACATCCGGTTTTGTGCTAGCCAAACGTTTTTGCTTTGGTGTTAAATACTCGTCTAATTGCACCGGAATGGTATTGCCTTTATTTTTGTCAACGATTTTATATGATATTGAGCCTAATTTTGATCTTAACATCATCCGCCATGACAATCTGTGACCTTCCTCAGTCCATAACACATCATCCGCAATGAACCAATGCCTCAATGGCAACCCGATCTGAACAATAAAATATATGGATGCGACAAGAAGCAACTGTTTTCTGTAATTAGGTATAATGATTTCATCCTTAACATAGAGCTCTTTTTTCTTTAAAAACAACTTCTGGATTACCCTTGGTTCAAAGAAAAACAAGGTGAATGCCAATGAAAGATATGGAAATATCCCTATTTGAAAAACAATGGAATTGAATATATGGAAGAAAATGGATGCGAAAAACGCCCACTTTCTTGTCCGTTTCCATAGCAGTAACGGAACAATTAAAAGGTCGAACAATATACCGGCATAAGTTATAAAATACAAAAACCATTCTTTTTGAATAACCCCTCCAATAATAGGGTAATCTTTCCTCGAAGCCATAAGATTCTTGGCAACTGTAAGGTCGAGCCAATCCGGGTACATTTTAGCCACCGATGCATAGGTATATACTATAAACAATTGCAAGATTATGAGGAGTATACACCATTGGGACATTGAGTTTTTCTTGATTGCCGGATTGCGTTTAGCATCCATTGAATAGCACGTATTTGCTGGTAGTAGCATCATAATAGTACTAATCAAGATCAATAAATAATAATGGTTATTGTATGCCGATTTTTGCATAAGATAAGTACCTGTCCATAATAAAGTGAAAGAGAATATGGCAATTCTGTATCTATAACCAAGCATGACCATTATGGAAAAGATCCCCATGACCAAATAATACAGATACATGCCCGAGCCGGGAAGTGGCTGGAGCCATTCAAATCCAATAAAAGTAAAAGTAAATTCAGGGTCTACAAGTATTCGTTTCACCCATCCTGTGAAGATAGCGCCGACGGATTCGAGGAAAATCAACAACCCAAATAATATCCTAAAAACGATTAGGGCACTGTTATCAATTTGCTTAAACAGAAATTTATCAAGTAGCATTTTGTCCTAAGTATTTCAAAGCAGATGCCTTGTCTTTTAGCAACTGATGTTTGAGAACTTCCATCGATTCGAATTTTTGTTCATCTCGCAATCTTGCTAGCATCTCAACTTGGATCTTCTCTCCATAAATATCCTCATCAAAATCAAAAAAATTAATTTCGATAGTTTGCTTTTTTCCGTCTACTGTTGGGTTGGTACCAATATTCATCATTCCATACAATACCTTTCCGTGACGATTGCATGAAATCGTATACACGCCTCCTTTTGGTATAAGTTTATAGGATTCCTCAATATGTAGATTGGCGGTAGGGAAATTAATGGTTCTACCAAGTTCTTTTCCTTTTGCAACGACTCCGGTAAGCATAAATTTGTAGCCAAGATATGCATTGGCTTTTTCGAGGTCTCCTTCACCCAATGCTAACCTTATTTTGGTAGAACTAATCGCTACTTCATCAATATCCTGAGCAGAGATCTGATGCACTTTGAATCCAAATGTTTCACCAAATTCATTTAAGTCATTGATATTAGCCGCTCTGTTCCTTCCAAATCTATGGTTGTAGCCGATGATCACTCGTTTCGCATTTAACTTGTTAACGAGTATATCCCGAACGAATTCCACTGCCGAAATCCTAGAAAATTGTTCCGTGAATTTTTCAATGATCAAATAATCCAACCCAAGTCTTTCAAGAATTTGACTCTTTTCGTCTAGGGTATTGATCAATTTAATGTCTGTGTCTTTCTGCAATACCATTCTCGGGTGTGGAAAAAAAGTAAGCACAACCGATTTTAAATTGTTGCTATGCGCTTTATCAATTAAAGACTCAATGATCTTTTTATGGCCTAAATGAACACCATCGAAAGTACCTATGGTTACTATTGAATCTGACTTAAAGTCATTAACTTGAATATTGTTAAATTCTATCATACGTTAAGAATCCACGCAAAAAAAGATTAAATTTATTTGGCATAATCAAACCAAAAATGAATCATGAAGACAAAATTACATTATGTTTTTTCAATTACCTTGTTTTTTATGGCCTTTTCGATGTTCTCGCAAAACGCCTATTGGAAACAAAGTGATAAAACAACTCAGAACACTATTTTGAGTAATCTAGATGATGAAAATTACACGGTTTTTGATCTGAATATAGAAGAATTAAAACAAGAATTGATTGGCGCCCCTATAAGGGGTCAATTTAGCGGACGCTCAAATACTGTATTAGAATTTCCGAACGATAGAGGGACTCTCGAAAAATTTAGAATAATTGAAGTTCCTACGCTCTCAGATGAACTTGCTTTGCAATTTCCTGAGATCAAGACCTATCTCGGTTTTGGCATAGATAATCCAGGGGCGAGAGTACGATTTAGTGTTACTCCAAGAGGGCTGAAGACAATGACTTCTTATGTTGACAAACCAATGGTCTTATCCCAACCAATGGTTCCGGGTGTGATAAATCAGAATATAGTCTATAATAGAAATGCAGATCCTAACCGAGAAAAATCCTTTGCTTGTTTGACTGAAGATATCCCCAATATCATCACTGAAAGAAATGCATCAAGGGATGCCAACGATCAGTTGCTTAGGACTTTTAGAATGGCGATTTCTACACCAGGAGAATACACTAATTCCGTGGAAGGAGGAGGTGACCCAACCTCAGCTTTAGCAGCCGTTGTAGCAACATTGAACAGAACCAATGAAGTATTTGAAGTCGATATGGCAATTACATTCAGCCTTGTAACTGGTACAGGGATTATTTACCCAAATGCCGCTACAGATCCTTATACCGGTAGTTATAATTCACAATTACAAACAACCTTAACAGCACAAGTTGGTGAAGCCAATTATGACATAGGTCACCTTTTTCAATTTGGCTCCAATAATGGAAACGCTGGATGCATTGGCTGTGTGTGCGAGAATGGATCGAAAGGAAGTGGATTTTCCTCACATACATTCTTGGATAACGATGGTGGGGCTTATATGTCTGATTTCTTTGATATAGATTACGTACCGCATGAAATTGGTCACCAAATGGGTGCCAACCATACACATGCCGAAGCAGATAATACCCCCGTGAATTTTGAACCTGGAAGTGGCACGACCATTATGGGCTATGCCGGCATAACTAGTTCTGATGTACAGGATCATAGCGATCCTTATTTTCATTATGGAAGTATCGATCAAATATTAACTAATGTAAGCTCAGCACCAAATGATTGTGCAGTAACCTCTCCTATAACCAATGCCCCTCCAGTCGCTGATGCCGGTCTAGATTATAGTATTCCTCAAGGTACTGCATTCATATTAAAAGGAGATGCCGCTGATCTTAATGGTAGTGATATCTTGACTTATACTTGGGAACAAATTGATGACGGGTTAATAAGTAGTGGTGATTTTGGACCAACGAACACTACAGGTCCATTATGGCGATCACGGCCTCCAAGTACCTCACCAGATCGATATATGCCTATATTACCAAGAGTAATAGCTGGACAACTAACAGAAAGTAATCCAGTGGAAACCGTCGATAATTCTTCTTGGGAAACCGTATCAACTGTGGCAAGAAACCTCAATTTTGCTCTTATAGTAAGAGATAGGTCCGAGGCCGATGGCATTGGACAATCACCTCAAAGCGATTTTGACACTATGACTGTAACGGTTGATGCAGCATCGGGACCATTTACTGTATCCTCTCAATCAACAAATGAGTCATGGCTTTATGGGTCCTCCCAAACCATAGCATGGGATGTTGCCGGCACTGATGGAGGTGCAGTTAATGCCTCTAGTGTCGATATTTTTCTGTCAACAGATGGTGGCCTTACATTTCCATTCTCTTTGGCCGCTAATGCGCCTAATTCGGGAACAGCAATTATTACAGTCCCTAATATTGGAGGAACAGCTTCGACAGCGAGGGTAATTGTCATGGCCAGCGATAATATATTCTACGCAATGAATTCATCAGATTTTACTATTCAAGAACCAGAATTCTTGTTGACTCTTGCTGAAGATTCGGTTAATGTATGCAGCCCTTCTGATGCTACTTATTCGTTCATTTATAATACATTTTCCGGATTTTCGGATATAACAAACTTTACGGCCGAAGGACTGCCAATTAGCACTTCAGCTTTATTCAGCCCTTCTTCAACATCAATAGATGGTACTAATGTAACATTGACTATATCAAACATTGGAAGTGTTTCAGTAGGGAGCTATCCATTTACTATAAAAGGAACTTCAGGCAGTATTGAACATACTGCAAGTGCAGTCCTAAACGTTTTTGATACAGGTTTTGGGGTTATAAATCTCACCTCACCAACTGATGGAGCCACTGGAATATCTCAAGACAGTTTAATTTTTAATTGGGATTCCGATGCAATTGCTACTTCCTATGATATTGACATTGCAACAGATGCTGGGTTTTTGTCAATTGCAGAATCAACTAGTGTAACATCTAATACATATACGACCTCCTTATTACCCGGCACTCAATACTGGTGGCGAGTAAGAGCTAAAAATGATTGTGGAGATGGACTATTTTCTGGAGCAAGTTTCACAACTGGAATTGAAGTTTGTGATATTTACAATTCGTCAGATACTCCTTTGGGAATTCCAGATAACGATCCTGCTGGTGTTAATTCCGTAATAAATGTAAACAATCCGGTAACCATAACCGATGTTAATATAACCGTTAATATAACCCACACTTGGGACAGCGATTTAACATTGACCCTTATAAGCCCATCAGCAACATCCATAGAGTTATCTTCGACAAATGGGGGGTCAGGAGATAACTATACAAATACTGTTTTTGACGATGATGCAATAAACCCAATTACTACAGGGTCTGCTCCTTTTACCGGATTGTATCAGCCAGAGGGGAGTCTAGCTTCTCTTAACGGAGAATCATCTTTAGGAAATTGGACGCTAATGATCTCGGACGCTGTTGACCAAGATACTGGTACTTTGCTGGATTGGAGTATGGAATTATGTGGAGAATTGACTTTATCTTCACCTAAAATACTTTCCGAGTTAAAGGATTTCTCAGTGTTCCCAAATCCAAATAACGGGGTATTCACGGTCAAGTTATCGTCAAACACTTCAACTAATATTACCATGAATCTTTATGACCTTAGAGGTCGTTTGGTACATGAATCAATACATGAAAGTGCAGCCAATTTCAGCAAGAAGCTGGACCTTAGTTCTTTGCAATCAGGTGTCTATTTACTAAAGGTGTCGGATAGAGGAAGGTCTGCAAACAAGAAAATAATCATAGAATGATCAATCAAATCAAAAAAGGGCCTTTACAAGGTCCTTTTTTGATTTAGCATAACAATTTTCTTGAACCTTAACAAATCATAAATAATTGTTAATCAATTTGTTAATACAAATTTCGTTAAAAAAAAATTCTGAAAATCACTCTATATCAACATTTTTAAAAAAAAAGAATTATTTTTAGGATCACTAGTCAATCTTATTAAAAGTTATATTATGAAAGTAAACTTACGTTACCTATTATCCTTTACCTTATTTTTCTTGGCGTTTTCCACATTCGGCCAAAATGGGTATTGGACCCAAAAAGTTATTGATGATGGAGCCAACGGCATATCTTTTAGAAGCCTAGATACTAATAACTACAAGGTTTTTGATTTGAATGTCACCAATTTTAAACAACAATTAGTTGGGGCACCATTAAGAGGAAATTTTAGTGGTCGATCAAATACCATAGCGAGTTTTCCAAATGAAAAAGGGGTTTTCGAAAGATTCAGAATTGTTGAAACACCAGTTCTTTCTGAAGAATTATCTCAATTACATCCAGAAATCAAGACATATCTTGGATATGGTATAGATTCGCCGGGAGCTAGAGTACGCTTTAGTATTACTCCCCAAGGCGTGAAAACCATGGTGAGTTATATTGATGGGGCCACAGTATTCTCAAATCCTATTTCTCCAGACGCTAGAAGTACTAATTTCTTCTACACAAGAGAAGCAAATACAGGAGCTGATAAAACATTTGAATGCTCCAGCGATGACAATATTATGTCCTCAAATAGAGGCAATTCGTTTCGCGATGCAGATGATCAAACGCTAAGGACATTCCGTATGGCAATCTCCGCAACTGGAGAATACACCAATTCCGTAGAAGGAGGTGGAACTCAAGCTTCTGCTTTAGCCGCTGTTGCTGCAACCCTCAATAGATCCAACGAAGTGTTTGAAGTGGATATGGCTGTTACCTTTACGTTGGTTTCAGGTACGGAAATCATTTACGACAATGCAGGAACGGATCCTTATACAGGAAACTTGAACTCTCAATTACAATCTACGCTTACTACCGAAATTGGAGAAGCCAATTATGACATTGGTCATCTTTTCAATTTTGGTTCGAGCAACGGTAACGCTGGTTGTATTGGTTGTGTTTGTGTCGATGGTCAAAAAGGAAGTGGTTTTTCAACTCATAATTTTCTAGATAATGATGGTGGACCTTATATGTCTGACTTTTTCGATATAGATTACGTACCACATGAAATAGGTCATCAAATGGGTGCCAATCACACGTGGGCATTTGGCTCTGAAGGAACAGGTGTAAATTATGAGCCAGGCAGTGGAACAACCATTATGGGTTATGCTGGAATAACAGGTGGTAACGATGTTCAAGACCATAGTGATCCTTACTTTCACTACGCTAGTATTGATCAAATATTGAATAACCTAGAAACTAGGACGTGTTGGACTTCAACTGCTATAACAAATAACCCACCAGTAGCAGATGCTGGTGCTGATGTCACAATTCCACAAGGCACTGCATTCTTACTTGAAGGTGCTGCTACAGATGCTGATACAGGAGATACTTTATTGTACTCTTGGGAACAAATAGATGATGGTGTTACAACTAATGGTAGTTTCTCACCTGCCAAAACATCAGGACCATTATGGAGATCTAGACCTCCAAATGTATCACCAGATAGATATATGCCTATATTATCGCGTGTAATAGCCGGACAGCTTACTGAAAGTTCTCCAGTTGAAACTGTTGATAATTCTTCTTGGGAAACAGTATCTACTGTCGCAAGGGCATTGAATTTTGCGTTAACTGTTAGAGATAGATCCGAAGCAGGAGGGATTGGGCAAATGCCACAGAGTAGCTTCGATACTAAAACAGTTACTGTTGATGGAGGCTCAGGACCATTCCTAGTGACTTCACAAACAACTAACGAATCATGGAACGCAGGTGCAACCCAAACCATTACTTGGGACGTTGCTGGAACCGATGGTGGTGCAGTAAGCACTGCTAATGTTGACGTATTCTTGTCTACAGATGGTGGTCTTACATTTCCTATCACAGTTGCGACTGGTATTCCTAATACAGGCACTGCAAGCATCACAGCTCCAGTTACTGGAGGTGATGTTACTGCAGCTCGACTCATGATAAAAGGTAGTGGTAATATTTTCTTTGCGGTTAATACCTCTGATTTTACAATACTCTCTTCAGAATTCGTAATGGCATTTGTGCCAGCAGAACTTGAAGTATGTGAGCCAAGCGATGCCGTCTTTAATTTTACCTATAATACATTCTTGGGTTTTGCTGAAACAACAACGTTCTCAGCAACTGGACTTCCAGCTGGAGCAACAGCAACATTTGCACCTGCAACGGCTACTGCTGATGCAACTCCTGTGACAATGACGGTCTCTGGATTAACGAATGCATCTGTTGGAGATTATACTATAACGGTAACAGGTACAGCAGCTACCGTTACTCAGACAACTGGTGTTAGTTTGTCTGCGAGAAGTGTGACTTTCGGAGCACTTACCTTAGCATCACCTGCTGATGGTGCGATAGATATTAATGCAGGCACACCACTAACATGGGATGTGGATGCCAATGCTAATGAATATGATGTTGATATAGCTACTGATGCCGCGTTTACTGCAATAATAGAAAGTGCAACGGTCGATGTTAATAGTTATGCACCAACTAGCTCATCTACTTCTACACAATACTGGTGGAGAGCAAGAGCAACAAATTCATGCGGAGATGGTGCTTATTCTTCTGCAAGTTTTACAACAAGTACGGCAATACCCTTAACGTGTAACAGCTACACGGCTACCGATACGCCTGTAGCAATAGGAACGGGTGGAGGCGCAACGTATCAGTCTATTATTAGTGTGACTGATGTTGCGGCAGCGAACATTATCGATGTCAATGTCACTATCGACATTACGCACACATGGGCGGGTGACCTCAATATTCAATTAACTAGTCCCACAGGAACTGTTGTACAGCTAGCCAATGGTCTTGGAGGCTCTGCCGACGATTATTCCGTGACAACGTTTGATGATGGAGCTGCAGATGGAATAGATACTGGCTCACCTCCTTTTAATGGTTCTTTTCAACCTGAAGGAAGTTTAGCTTCCCTTAATGGCGAATCGATCACTGGCGATTGGATACTCACAGTAAATGATACAGCATTTGGTGATGGAGGAGCGATAAATGAATTTTCAATAGAATTATGTTTCGGTACGGATACTGATATGGATGGCGTTGCAGATACAGATGATAACTGTCCGCTTGATGCCAATAGTGATCAAGCAGATACTGATGGTGATGGTATTGGAGATGTTTGTGATTCAGATTCAGATAGTGATGGAATTCCTGACGATCTTGATAACTGTCCATCGACTCCTAATCCAGACCAATCGGATGTTGATGGTGATGGCATTGGAGATGTTTGTGATATTGTATGTTCTACAGCTACTAGTACAGAGGTTGTAAATATAATCGATAATCAAACGGTGACATCAACATTAGAGTTTAATGAATATTATGACATTGCCGATGTTAATGTATCACTTGATATTACACATACTTGGGATTCAGATGTGACCATTTCATTGATTAGCCCTGCAGGGACTGCGGTGACATTAAGTGCAAATAACGGAGGAAGTGGTGATGATTATACTGCAACAATGTTTGATGATGATGCTGCTACACCAATTGTAGATGGCGCACCACCTTTCACTGGAACCTTCAGTCCAGAACAGCCTTTATCAACTTTCAACGGCGAATCAGCTCATGGTACATGGACATTGTCTGTTAGCGATGGTGCCGGTGGAGATGAAGGAACTATTAATACATTCTCTGTCGAGGTTTGCGCGATCCAAGATATCAATGATTTAGATTCGGATAATATACTTAACGATGACGATAACTGTGAACTTGTGTTTAACGAAGATCAATTAGATTCAGATGGAGATGGTTTGGGTGATGTCTGCGACGACGACGATGACAATGACAACATTCTCGATGTTGATGATAACTGTCCGACGACAGCAAACCCAGATCAAGCAGATACCGATGGCGATGGTCTCGGTGATGCATGTGACCCGGATATAGATGATGATACTCTATTGAATGAAGATGACAACTGTGAATTTGTCGCAAATCTAGACCAAGCGGATAATGACGGAGATGGTTTGGGTGATCTATGTGATGATGATGATGACAATGATGGAGTCAATGATGCGACTGATAATTGCCAATTTACTCCTAACGCTGACCAATCTGATATTGATGGCGATGGTATAGGTGATCTATGTGATGATGATATGGATGGTGATGGAGTTAATAATACTGCCGATAATTGTGTGACTACAGCAAACGCTAATCAACAAGACACCGATAGTAACGGTGTTGGAGATGTTTGTGATGTGCCTACGCCAAATGATGTACTAACACCAAATGGTGATAACATTAACGATACATGGCTGATCGTTAACATTGAAAGTTATCCTCAGGCTTTAGTCACCGTCTTTAATCGATGGGGTAATGAAGTATTTAGGGCCAATAGCTATCGTAATGATTGGGGTGGTAATTCAAAAGGAGATGTTTTACCTTCTGGGTCATACTATTATCAGATAGATATAGATGGTGATGGTAGAAGAATCATTGATGGTTGGTTACTCTTAAAGTAGTAGATATAATTTAATAAAAAACAGAAATGAGATATTTTATAAATACATTGAAAATAGTTGTTTTTCTTCTTGCTGGGACCATATACTCCCAGCAGGAGACCAACAACGCCTTATATAGATATACAATGAATGTCATAAATCCAGCTTATGCTGGAGCAGATGGCACAACAAATTTTACTTCTAATTTTAGAAGCCAATGGCAGGGCGTTCAGAACGCTCCTGAAACTCAAAGTTTCTTTTTCTCAAAACCATTCGGAGAAAAAGTGGGACTTGGTGTATCTGTTGTTAATGATCAAGTTGGGATAGAAAATAAAACAAGTGTCTTTATAGATTTTTCTTATAAATTACCCATAGCAGAAAATACCAATATTTTCTTGGGATTGAAAGCTGGAGGCAACACCTACGGATTAAAAACAGATAACCTAAGAGACCTAGGGTTACAAAATGACCCAGCAATTGTTAATTTTGATTCTGGATTTAAACCAAATGTTGGTATCGGTGCTTATCTGCTTAATGAAAAATATTTTATTTCATTATCAGTGCCTAGCCTTCTTTCTTCCGATAGAATAAATGAGGAAAATGGTATCGTTACTACTGCTAGTGATAAAGCACATTTCTATTTATCTGGTGGTTATAATTTCGATATAGGTGGTGATACAGAATTCAGACCATCTGTAATGATGAGGTATGTAAATGGTGCACCGGTATCTCTAGATGCAACCGCTGCCTTCAGATTCTTTCATAAGATTGAGATTGGTGCAATTTATCGCACGGATAAGGCTTTGGGAGGTGTTCTCATGTTAAATCTTACAGATTGGATGGATCTTGGTTACGGATACGAAAACTCATCGCGCAATGAGATCAATAACATAAGTCAAGGCACGCATGAAATTCTAATACGCTTCAATTTTGCAAATGGAGGGTCTGGAACTTCTGTTGATAACAACTAATTTCTCAATATATTTTTTAAAAAAGAGGTCTTAATTTTAAGGCCTCTTTTTATTTTCCATTAAAGGTGTTCATTGTAATAGCGATACCAGCAGTTCCAAATGACTTAATGACCTCAATACTTTTATCAAGTCTTTCAGGGAGGTCAGCTTCTTCTTCTTTACCCCAATCGCTAAGCACATAATCCACTTGCCTTCCTTTGCTAAAATCATCACTGATCCCGAACCTAAACCTGTTATACATCGACGTATTTAATGTGTCTTGTATATCCTTCAATCCGTTATGCCCACCATGACTTCCTTTTGTTTTTATTCTTAAAGTGCCAAACGGAAGATTAATGTCATCGGTGATTATCAATAAATTCTCAATGGCTATTTTTTCCTTGGTCATCCAATATTTTACCGCTTTACCACTTAAATTCATATAGGTGCTAGGTTTAAGCAAAATAAAAGTTCGCCCTTTAAACTTATACGTGGTTACATCACCTAACTTAATAGTATCAAAATCCAAGTCCTCTTCACTAGCTAAGTGATCAAGAACCTTAAACCCAATATTATGTCTTGTATTGGCATATTTACTGCCAATATTCCCAAGACCAACCACAAGAAACTTTTTCATGTTATTTTCTGATTCATCATTTGATGACATCTTAAAGTTAGAAATCCAATCTAATAAACGCTTGAACATTTAAAATATGTTTATGTAAAAATAAAAAAGCATCCTATGTTTAGGATGCTTTTTTTATTAATTGTAAACAAAAGTTTATTCTTTAGCCGGAGCACCTTCTGCTGCTGGGGCATCTCCACCTTCAGCTGCTGCATCAGTTCCTTCTGCACCTTCAGCGCCTTCTTCTAATTCTTCTTCATCAACCTCTTCAACAATTGCAGCACGAGCAGTCATGACTTGTACCACTACTTGTGATTCAGGATGTAAAATGGTAAAATCATCATTTAACAAAGTCTCTACAGATATGTTATCTCCGATTTTCAAATCGGAAATATCTATATTAAAGAAATCAGGAAGCATGCTTGGCAACGCTTTAATTGCTAATTTTCTTTTTCTGAAAAGTAATCTTCCACCATTTCTAACACCCGGCGAACTTCCTTCTAATCTAACTGGAATATTCATCGTTAACGGTTTGTCTTCAAACGACTGGTAAAAATCTACATGTAAGATTCTATCAGTTACTGGGTGAAATTGAATGGCTTGCATTACTGCGTCAAACTTTTCACCATTAGCCAAGGCAATTACAACTGTATGCGCGTTTCCTGTGTATACGAGTTTTGAGAATGCCAATTCTGGTGATGCGAAATGTACTGGCTTGTCTCCTCCGTATAATACGCAAGGAACCTCTCCAGCATTACGTAAGGCCTTTGTTGACTTTTTGCCTACGCTTTCTCTTTTAGATCCATTAATTGTAATCGATTTCATTGTTTGTGTTTATATTAATATTAATTTACATTAAGAATTTTGAGCTGATAGAATTGTTGTGATGAACTTTATGCATGACATCC
>CBESOB010000026.1:0-19473 GCA_965530995.1 uncultured Flavobacteriaceae bacterium | reverse complement strand
CAAGTTCCTTAAAATAATTCTATGTACAATTCCAAGATAATAGGCCTAGGGCATTACGTCCCTGACAATGTGGTCACTAATGACGATCTGTCCAAGATAATGGATACGAATGATGAATGGATTACCGAACGCACAGGTATAAAAGAACGTCGTTGGGCAGAAAAAGGATCTGGAGATACAACGGCAACGATGGGTGTTAAAGCTGCGAAAATTGCCATAGAACGCTCTGGAATTGATAAAGATGAAATAGATTTTATTGTATTCGCTACCTTGAGCCCAGATATGTATTTTCCTGGCCCAGGAGTGCAGGTACAACATGCTTTGGATATAAAAACTGTTGGTGCTTTAGATGTACGTAATCAATGTTCTGGCTTCGTCTACGCCATTTCGGTAGCCGATAATTTTATTAAAACAGGCATGTATAAAAACATTCTTGTAATTGGTAGCGAATTGCATTCTCATGGATTAGATAAAACAACACGTGGGCGAGGGGTTACCGTAATTTTTGGTGATGGTGCAGGTGCCGCAGTTTTAACACGTGAAGAAGATACAACAAAAGGAATTTTATCGACACATTTGCATTCTCAAGGTGAACATGCGGAGGAATTGGTACTTATAGCTCCTGGCATGGGAAAACGTTGGGTGAATGATATCATTGCTGAAAATGATCCGAATGATGAAAGTTTTTTTCCGCATATGAATGGCACATTTGTTTTCAAGCATGCCGTTGTTCGATTTAGCCAAGTGATCTTAGAAGGTCTGGCTGCAAATGGATTGCAAAAAGAAGATATTGATATGTTGATTCCGCATCAAGCGAATTTGCGCATCGCGCAATTCATCCAGAAGAAATTCGATCTGAGAGATGATCAAGTCTTCAATAATATCCAGAAATACGGTAATACCACCGCAGCATCGATCCCGATCGCTTTAACTGAAGCATGGGAACAAGGGAAGATCAAGGAAGGTGATACCGTTGTATTGGCCGCTTTTGGTAGTGGCTTTACTTGGGGTAGTGTGGTGATGAAATGGTGATCATATTCCTGTGAAAGCAGGAATCTCAAGAAATCAGGACAGAACATAAAGATTCGGGCTTTCGCAGGAATATAAAAGCCCAGACTAATTGTCTGGGCTTTCCATTAATAACCATACATTAACACTAACCATCAACTATTATATGTTGGTTATCAATATTGTGAAATTTTAAAAGACATAAGATGTTACACCACTCAAATTACTGGCTAAAACATTGCGATGAGGAAATGATTGTTTCATTGATTGATTAGATCTTTTGATTGATTAAACTAGGTTGATAACAGATAGACGACTATTTTTATATCCTGTTACTTGAATTAACATTACTTAACAACACTTTAACATATGGGAAAGAAAACCTTGATAGTAGGTGCTTCTTTAAATCTGGATCGATATTCTAATATTGCTATATTGAAATTACAGGATAAAGGACATGACGTAGTCGCCTATGGATTTCAAGAAGGAGACATTAATGGTATGAAAATAGATACCAAAATGATACATTACGATGGGATCGATACCATTTCGATGTATTTGAGTCCATTACGGCAGAAGGCATATTATAACTATATAATCTCCCAGAAACCCAAACGGGTCATTTTTAATCCAGGTACTGAGAATCCTGATTTCTACGATCTATTGCGAGATAATGATATTGAAGTGGATATAGCCTGTACCTTAGTGCTGCTTTCTACGAATCAATATTAAACCCAAAAACGTTAGAAGACCATTTATTGGGAGTAATTCGTATCCTACAACATAACCTCCAAGTGATTCCGCAGGAATACTGCCAATAATCGTAGTAACTACCACAGATAATAAAGTGACGATCCATACAAACTTATCTTTTACCTGGAATTTCGTGAAAATACCGAAGGCAAATAGACCTAACAAGGGGCCATATGTATACCCTGCAACCGTTAGCAAACTGTCAATGACATTCCTGTCAAGAACATGTTTAAATATGATGATGACAATTACCAATACGACACTCATTCCAATATGAGTTTGTTTTCTTATTTTTTTCTGATGTTCTTTTGGTTTTTTCTCAATATTCAAGAAATCCACACAAAATGACGTCGTTAACGACGTCAATGCACTATCCGCACTACTGTATGCAGCGGCGATCAATCCAAGCATGAAAGTGACAGCCACAATCAGTCCTAATCCACTATTAAGCGCTATTTCTGGGAATAGTAGATCCGTTTTTGGAGCGCCATCCATAAGAGGAATGGATATACCGTTCTTTCCTGCATAGATGAATAATAAAGCACCTAATAACATGAACAAGAAAGTGACGATCACCAATACAATGCTGAACCATACCATATTCTTCTGGGCATCCTTTAAGTTTTTACAAGTCAAATTCTTTTGCATCATATCTTGATCCAGCCCTGTCATACATATAGTGATGAACATCCCGCCAAAAAAGGACTTCAGTAAATGACCGCGCTCCAGAAAGCTATCCGTTACAAATACTTTACTATACTTCTCGAGCTCTTCCGATCTTATGAATTCAGAAAAACTCCAACCCAATTGCTGGTTAATGAAATAAATTGATAGGATTACCGCGGTAATCATGAATAAGGTTTGAAGGGTATCTGTCCAAACAATTGTATTAATACCTCCACGATTGGTATAGATCCAAATTAAAAGAATTGATAATACAACGGTTACCTCAAAAGGGACTTTCCATGCATCAAAAACAAATTGTTGAAGTACGATAGCCACCAAGAATAACCTGAAAGCGGCACCGAGTACACGAGACACAAAGAAAAAGAATGCGCCAGTCTTATGGCTGACCACTCCGAACCGAGTATTAAGATACTCGTAAATGGAAGTGACATTCAATCGATAATAGATAGGTAGCAATATATAAGCCACCACAAAATATCCTACAAAATACCCTAAGACGACTTGCAAGTAACTGAATTGAGAACCTTCTACCCATCCAGGCACCGAAATGAAAGTGACTCCGGATAGTGAAGCGCCAACCATACCGAATGCTACAACATACCACGGAGATTGCTTTCCCGCCTTAAAAAAGGTTTCATTACTATCATTTTTTCCTGTGACATAGGAAATGAGCATTAATACTCCGAAATAAGCGGCGATAAGGATAAGGATTTGTGTAGCGGTCATGTCGTATAACGTAATAATTTGCTAGTTAGGAGTAATTTAGGTAATTTTCAGGTTACTGTTAAATACAATATTAATATAAAGGGGAACAATTATGAAAAAAATTTACATTTCATTTGCCTTAGTGGCATTTGTGTTAACGTCTTGGTCGCAAGAGTATAGACGAATGATTACGGATGGATCGTACACCGTACAAGAAATACAGGAAAGCGCAGAAACCTATTTTGCGATACGAGGCACCGAAAAAGGTACAGGATTCAATCCTTATAAGCGTTGGGAATATAATGCTTTAAGGACTATGGATGAAAACGGAAAACTGAAATCAGCAGAATATTATTATAACGAACTCGAACGATATAATAATTATGTGAATCAAAACTTTGATTCATCAAGAACCACTGTTGGTGACTGGGTACAATTAGGGCCTATGGACTGGAACCAAACTTCAGGATGGAATCCTGGCGTAGGTAGAATAACATCCATTGCGGTGGATCCAGGAAATACGGATCATATTATTGTAGGCGCACATACTGGAGGTGTTTGGAAAACAACCGATGGGGGTGCAAGTTGGACTGTTTTAACGGATAATCTATCTAATCTTAGTGTCAATTCATTAGCTATGGATCCTACTAATTCCTCAACTTATTTTTGGGGTAGTACTGGTGGTACGATTTTTAAGTCGACTGACGCTGGGATGACATGGAATGTTTTAGGAATAGCTGGATTTGGGTGGGTTAATAAAATATTGATTGATCCTACTAATACCGCAAAAATGTATTGTAGTACTGAATTTAGTGGATTATACAAATCAACGGATTCAGGAGTGACCTGGGCCTTGATCGATCCAGGCGTAACTACTGGATATGATTTTGAATTTAAACCAGGCGATACCAATACCATATATGCGTCAGGCAATGCATTTTATATATCTACTGATGGAGGGGCTACTTTTGCTAATACACAACCAAGTTTTCCATTATGGACTCAAGAAAATGTTATTGGGTCAACTGATTGGGTCGAGAGTAATTCCAATCAAAATGGAAGTGTAACTCCAAAAACAGGAGGGTCAATGGCACTTTATTTCTTCCCAGATTATAGTCATCCAGTTACAAACTTAGTTTCACCAGAATTGAATATTGTTGGTGGTACTTTACCTCAGCTTAAATTTTCATATACAAATGTTGATTGGGGTGCGTCTTTTCTTAATGAGTTAAGAGTATTATATAAAACCTCCGCTGCTGGCACTTGGACTGAATTAGCTAGTTATACAGGTTCAGCTAATAGTTGGACAGATATAACATTAAATCTTCCAAATACAACATCAACTTATTATATCGCATTTGAGGCAACAAATAATTATGGGAGAGGAATTACATTAGATGATGTGTCAATTGAAGATACAACTTTAGGAGTAATTTTTCAGGATGGTTTTGAAGTTGGAGCTAATGCTTTTAGCAGTGGACCAAAAATGATTGGTGTTTCCAAAGGAGCCACACCGGCCTCAGCTGATGCTGCTGTAGTTTATATCTTAGAAGCCAGTAATGGTATTTTTGGCGCATTTTATAAATCAACAGATAGTGGTGCCACATTTACCAAATTAAATCATGGAACGAATAACTATTTTGGTTATAGCTCAACGGCTGCTGATAATAGTGGACAAGCTCCAAGAGATATGGATATCGTGGTGCATCCAACAAATGTGGATGAGGTGCATATCGCTGGAGTCCTCACATGGAAATCTACTGATGGCGGGGCCGTTTTTAATATCACATCTCAATGGGTGCCTCAAAATGCAGCCTTTGAAAATATTGGGTATTGTCATGCAGATGTTGATATTCTGGAATTTGTTGGTACGGATCTTTATGTTGGATCCGATGGTGGGATATTTGTCGCAACAGATACTGGAACAATCAATTCGACCTATTATACGGATCTTACAGCCGGTCTTGGAATACGACAGTTTTATAAAATTGGGATTAGTCAATCAGATCCAGTTATAGTTACTGGAGGTTCTCAAGATAATGGGACTTCTGTAATGGATTCTTCAGGAAACTGGACTGATTGGCTTGGCGCTGATGGAATGGAGTCCTTCGTCGATAAAGATAATAGTAATGTTATGTATGGAACCTCGCAAAACGGATCATTATACAAGACCCTTAATGGGGGTGCGAATTATTCTGGTTTGGCAGAACCAGATGGTAAGAGCGGGAATTGGATAACGCCTTTTGAGCAAGATCCAATAACTTCTAACGTAATATATTCTGGTTATGACCAGGTTTATAAGTCCATTAATGGAGGAACTTCATGGACATCAATTTCTCAGAGTTTTGGTAGCAATCTAAATCATTTAAAGATTGCACCTTCAAATAGCAATATCATGTTTGCTGCTATAGGAAGTAATCTTTATAAGACTGCTGATGGTGGTGCTACTAATTGGACAACGCCTTCAGGATTCTCAGGAAGTATTAACTCAATTGCCATACATCCAACAGATTCCGATAAAGTGGCAATTGCAACAACCGGGTCTGCGAAGGTATATGTGTCAACAGATGGTGGCGCAAACTGGACATCATACTTGAATAATTTACCGAATTTTAGTGCATTAGCACTTGCGTGGCAAAATAATGGTAAAGATGGCCTTTATGTAGGTATGAATTATGGGGTTTATTATATAGACAATACCGTTTCACAATGGCAGCCTTTCAGTAATAACTTACCAAATGTTATCGTCAATGAACTTGAAATCAATGAAGTTAATAATAAATTATATGCCGGAACTTATGGTAGAGGGCTATGGGCTTCAGACGTCTATGATCCAACATTGAGCACGCGAGAATTTGATCTGCAATCTATTTTGGTGTATCCGAATCCCGCGTCGAACGAAATCAATCTTTTATGGAATAAGAATGACGAGATCGGGATCAAAATATATAATACACTCGGAAAGTTGATGTATTCTGAAAAAAACCAAAGCATCATGAACACCTTTAAGATTGATGTCAGTAATTATTCCTCTGGATTATATTTTGTTAGGATGAATAATTCGTATGGAATATTAACGAAAAAAGTAATAATAGAATAACTGTTGACGGACATATTCTTTTAAAAGCCCAATATTTTAATTATTGGGCTTTTTACTTTCATGAATAGTATTAAATTTCAGTAAATTCGCAAAATGGAGTTTTCATCAAAATTATTGGAGAATGCCATTAATGAAGTTTCTCAATTGCCAGGTATCGGTAGGAGGACGGCATTAAGACTCGTATTGCATTTATTGCGCCAACCCAAAGACCAAACGTCGCATTTAACAAAGGCTTTAGAAACTGTAAGACAAGAGATCAAGTTCTGTACTAGTTGCCACAACATTAGTGATAATGAAATCTGTGAGATTTGCGCGAATCCCCATAGAAATGAAGATATAATATGTGTGGTGGAAGATGTGAGGGATGTCATGGCCATAGAAAGCACGAGTTCATTTAGAGGCTTGTATCACGTTTTGGGAGGGAAGATCTCGCCAATGGATGGTATCGGTCCAAATGACCTTACAATTGAATCTTTGGTCACCAGAACAAAGGAGGGCAAGATCAAAGAATTGATATTTGCCTTAAGTTCGACGATGGAAGGTGATACCACCAATTTCTATATTTATAAGCAGATTCAAGATTACGATGTCACCACATCTACAATTGCCAGAGGTATTTCGGTTGGAGATGAATTAGAGTATGCTGATGAAATTACACTTGGAAGAAGTATACTTAACAGAATTCCTTTTGAATTATCCCTAAAATCCTGATCGCATTTGAAATTATCTGTTGTCATACTTAATTATAATGTTCGCTATTTCTTGGAGCTTTGTATAAAAAGTGTTGAAGCCGCAATTACTGACATTGATGCTGAAATAATAGTAGTAGATAATAATTCTCCCGATGATAGTTGTGAAATGGTCAAGACATTATTTCCTAATGTCAAACTCATTCAGAATACATTGAATTCAGGCTTTTCCAAAGGAAATAATATTGGAGTCGCTCAAGCACGAGGAGACTACTTGTGTATCTTGAATCCCGATACTGTGGTAGCAGAAGACACATTCACTACATTACTGGAGTTCGCTGATAAGACTAAAGATGTGGGTATTATAGGATGTCGATTAATAGATGGTAATGGACTTTATCTGCCAGAAAGTAAACGTAATGTGCCGACACCTCTTGTATCGCTCAAGAAAATATTCGGATCCAGTGGCACATATTATGCCAATCATTTGAAGGAACATGACGTTGGTAATGTGGACATATTGGTAGGGGCCTTTATGATCATCAAAAAATCGATCTATGATGGAATTGGTGGTTTTGATGAAGACTATTTTATGTATGGAGAGGATATTGATCTTTCGTATAAAGTATTAAAGGCCGGATTTCAAAATCAATATTTTGGTCAGTCCACTATCATACATTTCAAAGGAGAAAGCACGCCTAAAGACAAGATTTATAGAAAACGATTTTATGATGCCATGGGCATATTCTATAAAAAGCATTTTAAAAACACTTGGTTATTGGATGTCATTGTTAATTTAGGAACCAAAACCTTCCCTTTTTTGGAATTGATGGTGAAGAGCGAAAAGGGGAGTGATGCACATAGAGAAGAAATTGTATTCGATAATAATACACTGTCGTTCAAAGATATTATACGATTTTTTGAAGATCATGAAGGATTTCTTAAAATTAGACCGAAAAATTCTAAATTTACAATCGGTAGCAGTGGCTCAAAAAGCAAAGGAGTAATTATAGATGACGACTAATTTATTTGAATTAAATTCAGTTAGCGATTAGTTTTTTTACTAATTTTGCAATGCTAAACCAAAAAAACACTGTTATATTATCAATATGGCAAAATTTGAATTAAAACTTCCGAAAATGGGTGAGAGTGTTGCCGAGGCAACCATCACGAATTGGCTTAAAGAAGTAGGCGATACCATTGAAGCTGATGAAGCTGTACTGGAAATTGCAACCGATAAGGTCGATAGTGAAGTGCCTTCCGAAGTTGATGGTGTTTTGGTTGAGAAATTGTATAATATCGATGATGTCGTTCAGGTGGGTCAGACCATCGCGGTAATTGAGACGGAAGGTGATGTGTCTTCAATGGATGTAGCCCCAAAGGTGGAAACCATAGTGGAGACTCAAGAAGTTTCTTTAGAAGTCGCAAATGAAGTGGCGGAGACGGTGACACTAGCTCAAGAAACGACCAATACACCTATCGTATCCAGTGGTGTCAGATTTTATTCACCACTCGTAAAGAATATTGCAAAACAAGAAGGTATAATTCAAACAGAATTAGATACATTACCTGGTACAGGAAAAGAGGGTCGCCTCACGAAAAACGACATTCTTGCTTATATAGGTAGTAAAGAGACTAAGTCACCTCCAAAGATCATTGAAACTTCAAAGCCGATAACGAAAATAGAAACTCCACAAACGAACGGAGTTGTTCAATCTAAAGCTGTCGTGCCTGTTGCTTCAAATGGCGAAGATGAAATAATCGAAATGACAAGGATGGGCAAGCTAGTTGCCAAACATATGGTCAATTCGGTTCAGACTTCAGCTCATGTTCAATCCTTCATAGAAGCCGATGTTACTAAGATCTGGAATTGGAGAATCAAGGTAAAAGGTGATTTTGAAAAAAGAGAAGGCGAGAAATTGACGTTTACGCCAATTTTCATGGAAGCAGTTGCAAAATCGTTGCGAGATTTCCCTATGCTCAATATTTCTGTAGATGGGGATAAGATCATTAAAAAGAAAAATATTAATCTTGGTATGGCCGCATCTCTTGCTGATGGTAATTTGATCGTTCCGGTTATAAAAAACGCCGACCAATTGAATTTGATGGGCATGACGAAAAAAGTCAATGACCTAGCCAATCGAGCTCGTATTAACAAGCTAAGCCCTGATGATATTCAAGATGGTACTTACACTGTGACTAACGTTGGAACTTTTGGGAGTATCATGGGTACACCTATTATTAACCAACCTCAAGTAGGAATCTTGGCGTTAGGGGCTATCAGGAAAGTGCCTGCGGTTATCGAAACTTCCGAAGGCGATTTTATTGGTATCCGTTACAAAATGTTCATGTCACATTCTTATGATCATCGCGTGGTTAATGGTGCATTAGGTGGACAATTTGTGAAACAAGTCAAAGATTATCTCGAAGCTTGGGATAGCAATAGAGAGATTTAAGAAGTTAACAAAATACGGGAATAAAACCTGATTATTAACAGTCAGGTTTTTTTTGGTTTAGCACCTTTACATTTTAGTATCTTTACATTCCAAATAATTCAATTATTTCCATGCAATTAAACCTTAATAAACCAATTTGTTTTTTCGACTTAGAAACCACTGGAGTTAATATTTCTAAGGATCGTGTCGTTGAAATCTCCATACTTAAAATACATCCAGACGGCAAAGAAGAAAGTAAGACGTGGCGTGTTAATCCTGAAATGAAAATCCCAGCAGAAGTGATCGCTATACATGGAATTTCTGATGAAGATGTTGCAGATAAACCAACTTTTAAAGAATTATCAAAGGAAATCTATAACATGATCAAGGATTCCGATCTAGGTGGATTCAATTCCAACAGGTTCGATATCCCATTATTGGCTGAAGAATTATTACGCTCTGATGTCGATTTTGATATGAAAGGCCGTGTATCGGTCGATGTACAGATCATTTACCATAAAATGGAGCAGCGTACCTTATCTGCAGCCTATAAATTCTATTGTGACAAAAACCTTGATGATGCTCATAGTGCAGAAGCAGATACCAATGCGACCTTTGAAGTTTTAAAGCAACAAATCCAGAAGTACGATGTGCTTGAAAATGACATGAAATTCTTGTCTGAGTTTAGTTCACGAAAGAAATTTGCGGATTTCGCAGGATTTATTGTCTTTAATAAAGCAGGAGAAGAATGTTTCTCTTTCGGAAAACACAAGAATAAGAAAGTCTTGGATATTTTGGAGCAAGAACCAGGTTATTTTGGATGGTTGTTGAATGCGGATTTTCCATTATACACCAAGAAGGTGCTCACAGCAATTAAATTGAGGGCGTTTAATAATAAACTATAGCTGTTTTATGAAACTCATTTGTATAGGACGAAATTACACGAAGCATATTGAAGAGCTTAAGAACGAAAAACCTAATGACCCTGTAATTTTCATGAAGCCTGATACGGCAATACTGCTTAAGAAACAACCATTTTTCATTCCAGATTTTTCCAATGATATACATCACGAAGTGGAGATCTTGGTTAAGATCAATAAAGTTGGGAAACATATTGACAAGAAATTTGCACATAAGTATTATGACGAAATAGGCTTGGGAATTGACTTTACTGCTAGAGACTTACAAAGCAAACTGAAGGAGAAGGGTCTTCCTTGGGAAAAAGCAAAAGCCTTTGATGGTGCCGCTGTTATAGGGGAATGGCTCCCTAAGGCCGAGTTTGAAGATGTAGATGACATTGATTTTCAATTACTTAAAAACGATGCGGTCGTTCAGACTGGAAATACGAGCCATATGCTTTGGAAGATTGATGAATTAATAGAATATGTCTCAAAATATTTTACTTTAAAGATCGGAGATATTATCTTTACCGGAACGCCTGCTGGTGTTGGCAAGGTAATTGCCAACGATAAACTAAAAGGCTTCATAAACAAGAAGGAGCTATTTTCAATTACAATTAAATAGATGGAACAACATTACAAACTGTATCGCGTCAGGGAATTGGCCGATAATGATGAAGATTTTGTCATGGCTTTGGCCGCTACTTTCCTTGAAGAGGTGCCTGCAGATGCACAATTACTCAAGGAAGCAGTCGCTAATAAGGACTACCTGCAAGTGTATCAATCCGCGCATAAAATGAAACCCACAATAGATCTTTTTGAATTAGGAGTTCTAGAAGACTTGATTGAAGTCCAGGATTGGGGTAAATTCGAGAAGAAAGGCGAAGATATTGGCGATAAATTAGAGATAGTTCTTTCCGCAGTCCAACAGACAGTGAATGAAATAAAATCTGATTTTGACCTCTAATGTTTGCGGAAATTATCACTATCGGAGATGAAATTCTTATTGGACAGATAGTAGATACCAATTCGGCCTATATTTGCAAGGAACTCAATAAAATTGGAGTATCCGTATATCAGATAACTTCCGTGCAAGATGATAAGGAGCATATTCTTAAATCCTTAAAGGAAGCTAAAGGCAATGCCGATATCATTCTTATTACAGGTGGTTTGGGTCCCACAAAAGACGATATCACCAAGCATACTATTTGCGAATATTTTAATGACCACTTAGTTCAGAATGATGAAGTTCTGTTACATGTTGAAACACTTTTCAAAAAACATATTTCTACACCATTACTAGAAGTCAATAAGCAACAAGCTTTGGTTCCTTCCAGAGCAACTGTATTGATGAATAAATTCGGTACTGCACCTGGAATGTGGATCGAGAAAAATGGAAAGGTATTTATTTCTATGCCCGGTGTGCCTTATGAAATGAAGGCATTGATGGCAAATGAAGTGCTTCCGAGACTTCAAGAAAAATATCATTTCCCTTTTATTTTTCACAAAACCATTCTTACCTACGGCATGGGAGAAAGTGCTATAGCCGACAAGATTGAGGGATGGGAAGATAGTTTACCATCTTTTATAAAACTTGCCTATTTGCCTAACTTGGGTAGGGTAAGGTTGCGATTGTCGGCTAAAGGAGATGATAAAGATTTTATCGAAAACGAAGTTGAAAAACAAGTGGGATTGCTACATCCATTGATTGGTGATATTATTATGGGGTATGAAGATGAGAATTCCATAGAAGTGACTATTGGAAATCTGCTGACCGAAAAGAAACAGACAATATGTACAGCTGAAAGTTGTACAGGAGGGAAGATAGCCGAGCAATTTACTTCAAACTCAGGGGCTTCTGCATATTTTAAAGGCAGTGTCGTGAGTTATGCAACGGAAGCCAAAGTTGATGTATTAAGGATTCCACAGGGAATTATAGATAAACATTCTGTAGTTAGTTTAGAAGTTGCTGAAGCAATGGCAAGAAATGTGCAACAGATATTTAAAACAGATTACGCCATTGCGACAACAGGTAACGCAGGACCTACAAAAGGAGATTCTGATGCTGATGTTGGCACTGTTTGTATAGCAATTGCAACTCCAGATAAGGTGATTTCTGGCTCATTCCATATGGGAAATCATAGAACGAAAGTCATCAATAAAACCATGAATAAATCCTTTGAATTGCTACTAAAAGAAATTTTAAAAAATTAGGATTTATAGTTTGCTACATATTAAAGAATTCGTAAATTTGCACCTCGTTTTATAAAAACACATTAAAAGTCAACATAATGTCAAGAGTTTGTGAACTTACTGGAAAGAAGGCAATGGTCGGGAACAATGTTTCTCACGCCATGAACAAGACGAAACGCAAATTCAATGCGAATTTAGTTAAAAAGCGTTTTTATATCCCTGAGGAAGATAAATGGGTAACACTGAAAGTATCTACTTCTGCATTGAAAACAATCAATAAAATAGGAATTTCTGCGGCTATGAAAAAAGCAAGAGAGCAGGGATTCATCAAATAATAGCCACATTTAAATACACTATTAATGGCAAAGAGAGGCAATAGAGTACAAGTAATCTTGGAATGTACAGAGCATAAGGGTTCTGGTAAACCAGGTACTTCAAGATACATTACAACTAAAAATAAAAAAAATACTCCAGACAGGTTAGAGGTCAAGAAATTCAATCCGATCTTAAAGAAAATGACTGTTCATAAGGAGATAAAATAATAATTACAGATTTTCACTTCAGTGAAAATGTGAAATAGCACAAAGTCATGGCAAAGAAATCAGTAGCATCATTACAAACAGGTTCAAAGCGTTTAACAAAAGCCGTCAAGATGGTAAAGTCTCCAAAAACTGGAGCTTACATGTTTGTTGAGGCCATCATGTCTCCAGAAAAAGTGAATGACTTCTTGAGTAAGAAGTAAGAACAAAAAGTACAAGATATCTTAAAGCTGTTTTCTCCCGATAAGAATCGGGATTGAAAACGGCTTTTTTTATGGCTATCTTTGATCTTAGCATGACAAAATTTCCAAAATTCTAGTTGGGCAGGATATTTGAACTATCGCGTTAAATAACTAATAGATGAGTTTTTTCAAGAAAATATTCTCTTCTGAAAAGAAAGAGACTTTAGATAAAGGGTTGGAGCAATCAAAATCCTCTTTCATAAATAAATTGAACAAGGCTGTCGCCGGTAAAAGTAAGGTCGATGATGATGTTCTTGATAATCTTGAAGAGGTCTTGGTTAGCAGCGATGTTGGTGTGAATACAACACTCAAAATAATTAAAAGGATTGAAGAGCGTGTAGCCAAAGATAAATATCTTGGAACCAGCGAGCTGAATAAAATACTTAGAGAAGAAATTGCTGGTTTATTGTCTGAAACCAATGCAGGAGAAGATACAGAATTTTCAATACCAGAAGGTACTAAGCCACATGTCATTATGGTGGTAGGAGTCAATGGTGTTGGTAAAACGACAACTATTGGGAAACTAGCGAACCAGTTCAAAAAGCAAGGACTCAATGTTGTTTTAGGTGCTGCGGACACTTTTAGGGCAGCTGCAATTGATCAGTTACAAGTCTGGGCAGATCGCGTGGATGTGCCGATAGTAAAACAAGATATGGGAAGTGATCCCGCCTCAGTAGCGTTTGATACATTGCAAAGTGGCGTTACTCAGAATGCCGATGTGGTCATTATAGACACTGCAGGAAGATTGCATAATAAAGTCAATTTAATGAATGAGTTAACCAAAGTAAAACGTGTCATGCAAAAAGTCATTGACGATGCTCCTCATGATGTATTATTGGTGTTGGATGGTTCTACCGGTCAAAATGCGTTTGAGCAGGCAAAACAGTTTACGGCTGCGACAGAAGTCACCTCTTTGGCAGTTACCAAACTTGATGGCACCGCCAAAGGAGGCGTCGTTATAGGAATCAGTGATCAGTTCCAGATCCCTGTTAAGTATATTGGTGTTGGTGAAGGTTTAGATGATCTTCAGGTGTTTAATAAATATGAATTTGTGGACTCGTTTTTTAAATAAGCAGACTTTCATTCCAAAATATCAGAAGCCTTTCGATTCGAGGGGCTTTTTTCATACTTTTGAGTCAAATTAATCCAATCATGAAAAATACGTTCCTATTATTTCTAAGTATCCTGATTCTTGGTTGTAAAGAGGAATTAAAATCAGTTTCACAGCAATCAAACGATATCGGTGATATATCCACTAAGGATTTTAGGGAATTCAAAGTATTGGATTCTAAATACATTAATGTTGAAGAGTTTTGGAAACCATTCAAAGACGATCTAAAGGATTTTTCTGAATCAGATTATGAGAAGCTCAAGCCACTGATTATTGAGCAGGATATACCAACAATTCAAAAGCATGTATCTGCGGGCCATTTGTCATATTTAGAATTAACAAAATTCTATTTATACAGAATTAGGGAATATGACAGGGAAAATGAAAAATCCCTTAATTCCGTGATAACATTAAATCCAGATATCATCGAACACGCGAAGGAAAAAGACGTGCAGTTAAAAAATAAAATGCTAAAGCATCCTATTTTCGGGATGCCTATTCTATTAAAGGATAATATTAATGCTTCTGGTATGCCCACTACCGCTGGTGCCATTGCTTTGAAAGATAATCATACGAATGACGCTTTTATTGTAAAGCGATTAAAGGAAAATGGCGCCTTGATTCTAGGAAAGGCCAACCTTAGTGAGTGGGCTTATTTCTTCTGCGGAGACTGCCCTAGTGGCTATAGCGCTATTGGTGGGCAGACATTGAACCCTTATGGTCGACGCATCATTGATACTGGTGGTTCGAGTTCGGGAAGCGCTGTGTCTGTTGCAGCTAACTTTTGCGTAGCTGCCATTGGTAGTGAAACGTCAGGATCTATTCTATCTCCATCAAGTCAGAATTCCATAGTAGGTTTGAAGCCGACCATAGGTTTAGTGAGCAGATCTGGAATCGTGCCTATTTCTAGTACACTGGATACCGCTGGTCCTATGACAAAAAATGTGACAGACAATGCTATTTTGTTGGATGCAATTAGAGGGTATGATACATCCGATTCTAAATCGATATTCTTGAAAGAAACTTGGAGCTATATATCATTATCAAATAATGCTTTAAAGGGAAAACGACTTGGAGCATTCAAACGATTATTGGAAGATTCATTATACAGGCAAGCAATTTCAGTTCTAAAAAGAAAGGGCGCAGAGGTTATTGAGATTGATGAAGAAGAAATAAAACTTCCAGAATTCATCCGACTATTGAATTTAGATATGAAAAAAGACTTACCCTCTTATTTTGAGAATTATGCGGACAAATCAATAGTGCTTCACTCCGTTCAAGATGTGATCGATTTCAATAACAAAGATTCCATAGAAACAGCGCCGTATGGACAAAAATTATTCAATGGTATTGTGGCTGATAAAGGTAATGACGAAGACTTAAAACAAATAAGTGACACCTTGAATGCTAATGGCAAAGCTTATTTCGAAACTCCAATGAAGACCCACAATTTAGATGGATTTTTATCAATTAATAATTACCATGCTGGTTTTGCAGCAGTGGCTAAATATCCTGCATTAACCGTTCCTATGGGATATGCCGGCAATGGTGCTCCTAAAGGATTGACGTTTATTGCTAGACCTTTTTCGGAATTTATTCTTTTGAATTGGGCCTATGATTACGAGCAAGCCTCAAAGGCAAGAAAAATGCCAAAAAATTATAATTAGTTGACAAGGGCATTTAGTTTTTCCCAAAGATCATTGTCAAAACTAGAAGGACCAAGAAGTAACTCTCCAGCATCGTCACCAAGCCTGATTACTACTAGGTTTTGACTAGGAACAACATATAGTTTTTGGTCATCTTTACCCAAACCTGCAATTAAATCGTCGGGCGCGTTCTCTATTAATCCTCCTTGGAATTCTAGTGTTGAACCTGGTGACCTAAAACTCTCCTTACCATTGAGCCACCAAAGATATCCGTAGGCTTTATTTAGGTTCTGGGAAGTATTGGTCATGTCATTATAATAATTGATGTCGCTTAGAATAGGTATTTCATCCCAAATGCCCTTATTAAGATTTAGCAACCCAAATCGTGCCATGCTCCGCGCATTGCTATAATACAATTTGTAGTACAGAATCGGAATCCATGTTCCTTGCATGCCAATTCGATCCCTCAATTTAGCGTTGAAATAACTATTAAAAGTATCGCCAACTGCAGCTTCAACAATGTTATGAGTCAAAGTATATGTGGCATTGTGATAATACCAAAAAGTGCTTGGTTCATGTAAGTATATCAAGCAATCAGAATCCGTACAATTTACATCTGGAACTGTATGATCTAGGCCAGTTGTCATGGTTATGTGATTCCAAACTGAGATATTCGATTCCTGTTCAATGGTTAAACTAGTCCAGTTATTACCTAAATACATGTTAGAAGCATCGCTTATATTCAAAAGACCTTCTTCTTGCACAATACCTACTGTAAAGGCACTTAATGTCTTAGCAGCAGAATTCCAAGGTAAGTTCGAAGAAGCATCTTCGCCATTGCCATAACGTTCGATAACGATTTTACCATTCTTTAAAATAATGAAGGCTTTTGTGCCTTTGGCATCTAGAAAATCATACAATGGCTGCTCAGCAGCAACATTCCAACCAAGATCTGTTAAGCTCAATGTCTCCCAAACATCAGAGCTTATGGGTGGAAAATAAAGTTCCGAATTACTTTCACCATCATCAGTTGTATTTTGATCATCACTTGAGCAACCAAAAAGGACTATAATAAATAGGATTAGACAAGCAGGTATTGACTTTTTCATGCAGTACTTATTTAGGGTGTTCAAATATACAAAAGGTTTAATATAGGTCGTATCTTTGCACATTCGAAATAAAGATATGCGTACTAAATCCATTAAAAAGAACAAGATCAACGTCGTGACCCTTGGTTGTAGCAAGAATGTTTACGATAGTGAAGTACTAATGGGTCAACTCAAGGCGAACAATAAGGAAGTAGTACATGAGGAGGAAGGCAATATTGTGGTGATCAATACGTGTGGATTTATCAAAAATGCCAAGGAAGAGAGCGTGAACACCATTCTTGAATACGTCCAAAAAAAGAAAGAAGGCGAAGTAGATAAGGTGTTTGTGACTGGTTGTCTTTCAGAGCGCTACAAACCAGACCTGCAAAAAGAAATCCCTGATGTGGACCAATATTTCGGAACCACCGAATTACCTGGGTTATTAAAAGTACTTGGTGCGGATTACAAGCATGAATTGATTGGTGAACGTCTTACAACAACACCCAAGAACTATGCGTATTTGAAAATTGCCGAAGGTTGTGATAGACCTTGTAGTTTTTGTGCCATTCCACTAATGCGTGGTAAGCATAGGTCAACTCCTATTGAAGAGATTGTGATTGAGGCCGAAAAATTGGCGGCGAATGGTGTCAAGGAATTGATTCTCATAGCACAAGATCTCACATATTACGGCTTAGATCTGTACAAAAAACGAAACCTTGCAGAATTATTACAGCATTTAGTAAAGGTTGAAGGTATTGAATGGATTCGTTTGCATTATGCATTCCCTGCAGGGTTTCCCATGGATGTATTGGATGTAATGAAAAAAGAACCTAAGATCTGTAATTATATCGATATCCCATTACAGCATATTTCAGATTCTATTTTAAAAAGTATGCGTCGAGGTACTACAAAAGAAAAAACTACGAAGTTGTTGAAAGCGTTTAGGGAGCGCGTTCCAGAAATGACGATTCGTACCACACTAATTGTTGGTTATCCTGGAGAAACCGAAGAAGATTTTCAAATACTGAAGAACTGGGTTCAAGATATGCGATTTGAACGTTTGGGGTGTTTCACCTATTCACATGAGGAAAATACGCACGCTTTTAAACTGGAAGATGATGTGCCAGAAGAGATAAAGCAACAACGCTCTAATGAGATAATGGAAATCCAATCCCAGATTTCATGGGAATTGAACCAAGTAAAAATAGGACAAGAACTCAAGGTTGTAATCGATAGGAAAGAAGGTAATTACTTTGTAGGTCGCACAGAATTTGATTCTCCAGATGTTGACAATGAAGTATTGATAGATGCTACTTCCAATTACTTGAAAACAGGTGAATTTGCTAATGTAAAAATCACTGAAGCAGAAGATTTCGATCTGTATGCTGAAGTTATTTGAATCGAGTATTTCTAACTAGTTTTCCCCAGCTTGCATATTATCGCGCTTGAATTGCCTATTTATTTTACGGATGGCATTTTCAATAGATTTCTCAGGTTCGATAATATTGTATTTCCCCCAGAATTCCGATTCTGAGAATCCTGAAGCTTCATCGGCCAAGATAACGGTAGGACGCAACGCTTTTTTAGGTCTGTTCTCACCAGTGGTATTGGTTTCCCAATCAGTGATGGCCATTTCGCTTTGTAAAGTATAAACACTATTGAAGAGTTTGTTCTTCCAATTAACCTTGAATGTCAGTTGTATATTGCTATAGCCGTAATACCAGCGACCGTCCGTCATTCGATAATCTACCCTATAAGATGCTTGGGTAGGGTATACAATGGCCTTTCGAGGTTTCTTACGTATGAACATTGCGCCTGCGCGCTCCTTATTTTCAACATTTAAACTGTACACGGCACTTGTCAATGCATAAGTCTCTGCGTCAATAAAAAGCTTTCCATAGTACATGGGATCTCTTTCTTCAGGTTTTTGTTTGAAGTCCACCACATATACTTGACGATTATTTACTTCAGTGGATTTAGCAAAACTGAAATCATAATAGGTCATACTTTCTTCATTGAACATGAATTCTGGATACTTGATCATATCGGCATATAAGGCACTAAAAGGGCCGCCTTGCAGTTTTAGGGCTATTGTATCTAATCGTGAATAATTAGTGTTTTTACGAGCTTTAATGAGCTTGATGGCATCATTTCTTCGCGACAGGTAAGGTTGTTTGTATATTTCAACAACAGCTTCTGAAAGAGAGGCGTTTTTTCGACGATTTTTAATGGTCTCTCTATAAAAAGCAGTCATAATTGCTTGCTCATTTAAATAATTGTCTCCTTTTCGATCGAGCATCGCTTTTACCAGTGTTACTGCATTCTTAGGGGCATTTATATTTACTTGGGTCAATTTTGTCACAGAGGGTGTTAAAGAG
>CBESOB010000025.1:0-19768 GCA_965530995.1 uncultured Flavobacteriaceae bacterium | reverse complement strand
TTCTTTTTCTGTAAAATGGGTAAAGGATTGGCCATCGTATTTACTTACACCTTCATCAGTACCAAACCAAATGTTTCCGCTTTTATCCTCCAATATGGAACTGACATAATTATTAATGAGGCCTTCTTTTTCTGTAAAATGGGTAAAGGATTGGCCATCGTATTTACTTACGCCTCCAAACCAAGTTCCAAACCAAATGTTTCCGCCTTTATCCTCTACTATGGACAAGACGACATTATTACTCAGACCTTCCTTTTGGGTAAAATGGGTAAAGGATTGGCCATCGTATTTACTTACGCCTCCCTCAGTACCAAACCAAATGTTTCCGCTTTTATCCTCCATAATGGAATTGACCTCTGGAGATACCATGCCTTGGTCCACATCAAGGGATGAAATGTCGATTATTGCTGCATCTTTAAAAACGGGTGGCAGTGCATTGATTGGTTGGGGCTGCGTAGTTTTTACAACCCTACCTTTTACAGAAATAGGCACTCCAGTTTTTATCTTCTTCCTGCTGCTATTTAGAATGTAATGTATGGTATCATTCTCCGCAATATCTTCTAAGATGACGACAGTCAATGAATCTTGGTTTACCGGTATTATCGTAAGGTCATCAGGTATTTTATGTACGTTGGGGTGGGCGTTAATAACTGTTTCTGGCTCTTTTGCAACAAAAGTGATGGCTTTCATAGTACTGTCGGGGTGTATCACTTTGCCTTTTGCTGGTAAGGGTATCCCTGTTTGCAGAGTATCTCCGTTTCTGAGAAAAATCGGTTTAATACTGTCGCCAGTTATTACGTTGGTGACATAACCGCCATCTGTATTTACCTCAACTGTTATAGGCTCTGGGAAGAGGGGAGGAGGTTCAGCAGTCCTTTCTTTTTTATCACCACATGCAGTTACTAGTAGAAGTAGTATTAAATATTTTATGTTGGTTTTTGCCTTCATATTTTTCTTCGGAATGGCATACAATGATTGTGATATGGACTTTTTCAATTGTCCATATCAGAAGTTAAACGAAGTTCGACTTATTATAAAGTTAGGTTATTTAAGGAGATGGGAAAGTTAATTCACGAAGATTCCTTAAATTACGTTATGGGGAAACCAAGAGTTTTAAGGAGGAATCCGATATTTTTGCATTATAATAGTTACTTGTTATTCGTAACCAACCAAATAAACTGAATTCATGGAAATCTTATCCTCCTATAACATCATTATCGAAGTCTCGTTGATAATCATTTTGTCTTTTATTTTCAATGTTATTTCGAAGAGAACGAACATCCCATCGGTCCTGATGCTCATTATCCTAGGTGTAGGATTGCAATACTTGATGAGTTATTTTGTGGCGGACAAGGTCGATTTTTTTCCGATTCTCGAAGTTCTTGGTATTATTGGTTTGATCATGATCGTTCTAGAGGCGGCCTTGGAACTGAAACTAAAGAAAGACAGGGTAGTTCCCATCTTGAAAGCCTTCTCCGTGGCCTTGATTGGCTTGGTAGCATCAGCATGGGTAGCTGCATTGATATTGCATCAATTCATACCTGAAATGACCATGAAATCGGCTTGGTTGTATGCGACACCATTATCAATTTTGTCCAGTGCCATTATTATTCCAAGTGTGAGTGGTCTGAAAGTTGCTAAAAAGGAATTCCATATCTACGAGAGCACGTTTTCCGATATCATTGGGATCATGATGTTCTATTTCTTGGTTGGAGAATTGAATCCAAGTGAAAGTTCTGGAGTCATGGCTTTTGGGTTGAATTTATTGATCACTGTAGTAATTGCTGTGGTCGCGAGTTATATGATCATCTTGATATTTCAAAAAATAAAGGGTCAAGTAAAACTCTTTTTGTTGATTGCCGTCCTGTTATTGCTATATGCACTTGGTAAGAAAATGCATTTATCGTCCTTGATCATCATTCTTGTATTCGGATTGATCATTGCCAATATGAAGTTGTTCTTTGCGGGTCCCTTGTCTAAATTTCTTGAGTTGGATAAGGCCAATCAAATCTATCACGAATTACATATAATCACTTTGGAAACCGCCTTTGTTGTGCGGACTTTTTTCTTCGTGATATTTGGATTGACCATTGTGGTAGCCTCTTTGTTCAATTTAAAAGTGGCGTTAATAAGTCTATTGCTAATAGCGTCGATTTACATCATACGTTTTGCCATACTTCGCGTCTTTTTTGGAAGTGATATCATGCCGCAATTGTTCATCGCACCTAGAGGTTTGATCACTGTACTTTTGTTTTATGCCATACCCCAAGAAGCAATCGTTGAAACTTTTGAACCAGGTATCCTATTATTTGTGATCATTGTGACGAGTTTGGTTATGACATGGGCTATGATCAAGAACGGAAAAAAACAAAGTTTGGCTAAAGTTGAGACTCATGATAAAGCCATGAAAGAGCTTCAGGAAGATGAAGAGGTAGATTACAATTTATTAATTGAGGAGGATACTGCCTATAATAATAGGGGTATCACTGACGATTCAATCGAAGACAGTTAAAGAGGTGTTGGATTGACTTTAGAATTTTTTTTAATGGTCATAAGATCCCAAATAAATACGGCATAGACAATAACATATTCCAATCCGATGATCCACAGGTTTTCCTCATTGGCATTGTTGGTATATGCTACATAGCTCAGAATGATCACAAAACTCCATACTAACGGGAATTTGTAATTCGTGAAAACTGAAAGAATCAATAATGTAGCTACATACCAGGGGTGAACTGTCGTTGCGGTAAAGAAATAAAATGACAACACTAAGAGCATAGCTGCAATCAACGTTATCATGGTCCTGTTCTTTCTTATGAAAGTAATCAATAAAACAAATCCAATTACCACCCATGGAATATAACTTCCAATAATCGCAATTTCATTATAACCCCTGAACGTGAAACCAATTTCTCTAGCAATATAATAAAGACTTGCATTGAATTCGAAATTCTGGAACCATAGCCTCACTGTTTCAGTATAATTGGTCACGAATTTTGACGAATAAAATGGCAAGAGCATCAGGATAGTGATTAAACTAACGATTGTATAAAACCCAATTAACTTTTTGAATCCTTTTAGAGTGCTATTGTTAGGAGATGTCTCGACTCCGCTCGACATGACATCATCATAATCGTCATCTTGTTTACTGTCATCTTGAGCACTTCGACTTCGTTCAGTACAAGTTCCATCGTGAGGTTTTTTTGAAACGAACCACTGAAAAAACAAAGGTAGAAATATGAGAGGCATCAATTTAATGGAAACTGACAATGCAAATACCACTGCTGCCCATTGCCATTTACCTTTTTGTAGTAAATACAAACTCCAAACCAAGAAAAATATCATGACTCCTTCAAAATGAAGATTTCCTGTAAGCTCAATGATAATGAATGGGTTGAGGATATACCAGAAAATACGATCTACGGGAATATGCAATCGTACAAGTAGTTTCTTGCCGAAATACAAGGTCCCAACATCTGCCGCGATGATCAATAAACGCATGACCACGACCGAGCCCAAAATACTTTTACCCGCAAACAATCCTGCGATGACAAAGCATAACTGATTCAATGGTGGGTAATTGGTATAATGACTGGCATTTAGTTGACCCATGCCAACATATAATTCCTGGGCTTGATTTACAGGATACTGACTATTACTTATAAATGATTCAACGGTATATAAGTATGGATTCAAACCTTCTAGGATCATACGGCCGTCCCAGATGAATCGATAAAAATCCTGCGAGAGATTGGGGGTCGCCAATAGAAATATCATTCTAAAAAGGATAGCGGTAATTACTAGAAAACTATAACTTTTCTTGGTCAGCTTTGGTAACATCAAGAAAAAAAACATCAATATGGAATAGACCGCTATAAGTTTTGCATAATTGGTCCTAACAAGGTCATAAGCAAAATCTGCGTAGAAAAGAGCACTTATGAGAATAAGGACTATAGGTAATCTATTTTGTTTTTTGAGTATTTGCGTTAGCGATTGAAGTGGCATCCTTTTGTGTCAGTTCGAGTGTTTCAAGTTATTAATATTTATCGAGAACCAGCAAAAGATATAACGTAAAGCGCGGTCCGGACTGAAGCGTCTGGAAACGCCCAACTCTGCAAAGCTATGTTGGACATGGCTCAACTCATTATGCTCTCGAAGTTAACGATTTAAAGAACACGTATCCAAAACCACAGAAGAGCATTAAATGAAAAGGGAATAGTCCAAAATCACCACCTTGATCCCCGACGATAAAGGCACTGTACATACCGAAGGCAAAATAAAGCATGAGTAATCCTTCAAGAATAACATTAGCCGATAATTTTTTACGAAGATATTTATTGCCTTTCCAGGAATCCTTGATCGAATTGATATTGAATTTAGGAGTCCTTACAAAATCACTTCGTTTACCTATATGACCTTCTAGTACAGCAATAGAGTTATGCAAGGAAAATCCCATGGCCACTGAGAAGAATACAATGAACATGACCATATAACTTACAAAATTCTTAATCCCTCCTCCATAGATCTTCTTGTACATGACCCAATAGCAAATAAAGAAAATAACGGTACTAACCACGAAGAAACTCATCACGAAGAAATACACTTTCAAATGCTCATATTCGTTTTTGATGTATAACATCGGGATGCTCAAAACGGCTACAATTAGAACATTCAAGAACATGGTACTATTTAATAAATGAAGAATGCCATGCACTTTGGTTTTGAAAGGCACCGTCTTGCTCTTGATGATCTTGCCTAACATTTTCCTAAAATTCTCAGCACCTCCTTTATTCCAACGAAATTGTTGCGAACGTGCCGCACTCATAACAACTGGCAACTCGGAAGGGGTTTCTACATCTTCCAAATACTTGAATTTCCAATCCTTCAATTGAGCTCTATAACTGAGGTCAAGGTCCTCGGTAAGTGTGTCTCCAGACCAATTCCCAGCATCTATGATACAGTCTTTTCGCCAAACACCTGCCGTGCCATTAAAATTGATGAAATGGCCATGACTGTTTCGGCCAGTTTGTTCCAACGTGAAATGGGCATCCAAAGCAAAGGCTTGAACCTTTGTCAATAAAGAATAATTTCTGTTTATGTGACTCCATCTTGTTTGAACGACCCCAATGTTTTTATCTTTAAAATATGGAATGGTACGTTTTAACCAATCTTTTTTAGGAAGGAAGTCAGAATCGAAAATTGCAATGTATTCACCTTTAGCGATTTTTAAACCTTCTTTTAAAGCACCAGCTTTAAAACCATCACGATTAGTTCTATGAATGTGAACAATGTCCAGTCCAGAAGCTTTTAAATCTTTTATTTGAGAAGAAGTCGATGTAACTGTTTCGTCTGTTGAATCATCCAAAACTTGTATCTCAAGCTTGTCTTTTGGATAATCAATTTCCGCAATATTGTCAAGTAGACGCTCCATGACGTACATCTCATTGTAAACTGGTAATTGTATGGTAACATGAGGTATTTCAATCGAGTTGTTCAAGTCGAACTTTGGACAGTTGTCATTCTCACTTTTCGATGGAGCTCGTAAGTAATTGAAAAGAAGATTCAACTGTGCGAGGGCATAGGCAAATATCAGCACCAACGCGATTGAATAAATCACTATGACAATAGATTCGAGAATCATTTTTTTAAACTGTATTTAAAAATCCAACCTAAGATTTTCAACCCTGCAAATATAGCACCTTTTACTGTTCCAGACACTTTTGATACGCCTATTCTATTCCGGTAATTAACAGGTATTTCTGTATAGGTCATTTTCTGTTTCAATACTTTTAATTGCATCTCCACCGTCCAACCATATGTCTTGTCTCCCATATCCAAAGCCAATAGTTTAGCATATTTAATGGCCCGAAATGGTCCGAGATCCGTAAACTTTGCTCCAAAGAACAAATGCATGAGCGTTGTAGCCAACCAATTTCCAAATATTTGCGGAAATGTCATGGATCCTTCTTCTCGTAGTCGCTTTACACGAGCGCCAATTACAAAATCTAGGTCGTCATTTATTATAGGCGCGACTATTTGAGTAAGTTCTTCAGGGTAATCACTATAATCGCCATCTAAGAAAACGATGATATCTGGTTTTGGATCACAGTCTTCAATATACTCCATTCCCTTTAGACAGGCGTATCCGTAACCTTTTCTATTTTCAGAGAGTACGGTGGCACCAGCGTGTTTGGCGTTGATTACTGTGTCGTCGTTCGAGTTGTTGTTTACAACTATGATTTCGTCAACCATGTCAGGGACATCATTGATGACGCTTGCAATGGAACCTGCTTCGTTATAGGCGGGAATGATGACTTTGATTTTGGTCATTTAAGATCCAATAGTTTGTTATCTTTTTTGAATGATTTGAGGTCGGTCCATTCCTTTATTTTTTTTCCTGCCTTATATTTTTCGGCACGGACAAGTTTATTGTTTTCATATCTCAAGCAATACCCATTCTTTTGATTGTTTTTTAATTGACACTTGTGATTGACCATTTCCATGTTGTCATAAAACAACCACCAATCGCATTTCAAGTCATTTACATAATGACCTTCACTTTCTTTGTTACCATTTGATCGGTAAAAATACCAATATTTTGATGCTTGACCATTTTCGTAATGACCTTCTTTTTCTGTTACTCCATTAGAACGGTAGAATTTCCAATAATCTGTCTTTTGATTATTTTCTTGCCAACCTTCTTCTTTTAACAGTCCGTCATCAAAATACGTTTTCTGATAGGTTCTCTGTGCTGAAACTGAAGCACTAATAAGAATGGATATAATTAGAAGCTTCATTATTTCTGATTCACCAAATCCATTAAATTAACATCATTACCTAATAAAATTTCAGTTGGGTTAATACGTCCTTTTTCCGGACCGTTTTCTAATTTCAAGACGCCTCTTGGGCATACCGCAGAGCAGATACCGCAACCAACACAGCTAGAGCGTACGATATTCTCTCCTTTTTGCGCGTAGGCACGCACATCAATACCTTGCTCACAATACGTAGAGCAGTTACCACATGAGATACATTGTCCGCCATTGGTAGTAATTCTAAAACGTGACTTAAAACGTTGTACAAGCCCGAGATAAGCTGCTAATGGGCAACCAAAACGACACCAAACACGGTTTCCGAATATTGGATAGAAACCTGTTCCGATAACACCTGCGAACCACGCACCGATCAAGAAGCTATAGGTGTCTTTGATCCACTGAGATTTTATACCTAAAAAGGCTTCGGCTCCCGAGAAATAACAATAAAGGGTGACTACCGTCATAAGCAATGAGAATACGAGTACACTATGTATTACCCAGCGCTCCAACTTCCAAGATTTCAAGGTTTTGCTAGAATGTTGTCTGTAAGGATCACCAAGCGTTTCGGCGAGTCCACCACAACCACAAACCCAGCTACAATACCATCTTTTTCCAAAGAAATAAACCATCAATGGCACAATAATAAGCGTGAGTACAATACCCCAAACGAGTATGAATAGACCAATGGAGCCGCTTTCAGTTAGGGCGTCGAGATTCCACTCAAAAAAGAAATCGTAATCTAGGGGGAAGGCATTCTTAAAGTCGTAACCAGGCATATTCAAGCTGGTCATGATCTCTGGAATTAGGAATGCGAATACAACCTGGAAGAATAAGACAGAGGTTGTACGCATGATCTGATACTTATTATGCCTGTATTTAATATACATACGCATCGCCATAACCATCATGACTGTGCAGTACAAGAACCCGTAAACAAACCATTGACTCGCCTCACCGCCACTCAATGCCTTACTAATGGGGTCCAGAATAAAGGTCCAATTAACCACGTAATCCGGCATGAAATAAAGCATTAAATAGAAGGTGACCAGAAATAACAATACCAACCAGGCAATCCAACCACGATTGGTACTTGCTTCATGATATATGCCGTTGTTCTTAATGCCTTTTCTGCCTAAGAGGATGAGATTCGGTAAGATGAACAATAATGCACCTATAATGCCTAATCCAAAGGTGAGCCACCACATGAGGCCTGCGTTTTCTTTGATGAATCCAGAGCCAGATTTTTTAGCAATGGCATAGCTTAAAGTATGCGGTTTTCCATAAATTTTGAATTGGAATTGTTCGCCTTTTTTATCCCAGTTTTTTTCGGCGTCGTACTTTGCTATCAAGGCGTCGTAATGATCATTAGACGCCTGGTATGAATCACGTACGCGACTTGAAAATTGGAAAATGTTTAAATCTTCCTCAGTAACAACGGACTTTGTAAGTGCGTCTTTTATAATCTCACTCTTATAATCTTTAGAGTCTAGAAAGGCGTCTAGTTCTGATGTGGTTAGACTGAAAGATCCTGTAAAAAGACTTCCTGTGAAAATTGCCAATCCCGTTAAGAATATGACTAACCCTATATATCGTATAGCTTTCATATGCTTTTTTGATTTACGCGAAAATGCGTTTCCAGCTTTTCTTTTTCAGTTGAATATTAGTGCCGTTCTCTTGATTAAATTGAGAGACGATTGTCTTCTCATGGAGTTTGTAAAATTCCGGATCGAAATTGGCATCTGCTAAATACTCTAAAATTTTCTCGACAGACCATTTTTCGGTCAATGCTTTATCGAAAAACTCCTGACGCATGCGTATTCCAAACGTATTGATGCCTAAGAATTCTTTTGTAGTCTTATCGTATGCAATGGTGATACATTTTTCGTTATCGGCATGCATCCAATGAAAGCGTCCTTCATTGTCTTTTGGTTCCGCCCAGACCCAACCATAGGTTTGGTATTCAATATCTAGGAATTTTGCTGAGTTAAACCAGTGTCCAGGTTTATACTCAATACGATTTCCACATATGGTTTGTGCAAGGGTTTCTCCCATCATACGGCCGGTATACCAAACAGCCTCTATAGGTCGGCGACTATCTATGGCCTCATGCTGCTCAGCACAATCGCCAATAGCATAAACATCTTTAACATTAGTTTCTAAGAAGCGATTCACTTTTACACCGCGCCCTATTTCAATATCAGAGTCTTTAATAAAATCAATATTAGGCGAAACACCTGCGGTCAGCCCAACGACGTCGCAAGCAATTTCTTCACCTGTTTCGGCAATAACAATCGATTTTACTTTACCAGTATTGTCTGCCTTGATTTCTTTCAAGTTAACACCCAAACGAAGGTCAATACCATTTCTGATGATTTCTCTATTTATCATACCAGATTCACCTTCAGGTAGTACGGCATCCCAGAAACTGGTTTCGCGAACTAAAAAGGTTATTGGAATATGTCTTGAATGCAACATTTCTGCCAATTCAATGCCAATCAATCCTCCACCAACAATAACGGCTCTCTTACAAACCTTGTTATTAGGTGCATGTTTTTCCAGATTTTCCAGATCTTGTTTATGATACATGCCCATAACACCGTCTAAATCTTGTCCAGGCCAACCAAATTTGTTAGGCTTGCTACCAGTAGCAATAATTAGTTTGTCATACTTGAGAGAATCACCTTCATTAAAATGAAGTGTTTTAGATTTGGTTTCAATATTTTTTACGAACCCTTGCTTTAATTCGATTCGATTTTTCTTCCAAAACCAATTCTCATATGGCTGGGTGTGCTCAAACTTCATATGCCCCATATAAACATACATAAGGGCGGTGCGAGAGAAGAAATATGCGGTTTCAGCTGATATGATGGTGATTTTTTTATCGGAGAGTTTTCTGATGTGTCTAGCAGCGGTAACACCGGAAATTCCGTTACCAATAATGACGATGTGTTCCATTAATTTGATCAGTTAATTGACTAATTTGTCGAAGCTAATGTTAAAACCTTAAATTGTTTTTTCAGCTTTGCTTAAATTTAGACATATTTTTCAAGCATGATACGGTTTTTCACTTTTACTTTAGTTTGTTTGTTGCTCTGCTCTTGTGCAGCAACTATCCCTAAATATGAAAAGATCAATGGTGTTAGTTTTGTAGCATCTCGAGATGCTGTTTTACAAGAACATATTGATCCAGTCATCAACTTGAATGCTAATTATGCTGCAGTCATGCCTTTTGGATTTATTCGTGATTTGCAATCCCCTGAATTAGTTCACAACACAGAAAGACAATGGTATGGTGAACGACGTGATGGCGCAAAACAATATATCGAGATGTTGCATAAAAACAACATTAAGGTCATGATCAAGCCTCAGATTTGGATTAGGCGAGGTGAGTTCACTGGGCATTTGAAAATGGATTCGGAAGAAGGTTGGAACAAACTAGAAACATCTTATGAATCCTTTATTTTGGATTATGCCGAATTAGCGAACGAAACGAATGTTGCTATGTATTGCATTGGCACAGAACTCAACGCATTTGTGAGTGCAAGACCAGAATTTTGGAATCAATTAATTAAAAAAATAAGAACCATATACAAAGGAAAATTAACATATGCCGAAAACTGGGATACTTTTGCGAATGTGCCTTTTTGGAAGTCGTTGGATTACATTGGTCTTGACGCCTATTTCCCCTTATCTGAAGAAGAAACACCGACTGTTGAAGCCTTGGAAATAGGTTGGAAACCGCATAAGGAGAAGATACTCCAACTACATAAACAAATTGATAAGCCAATTCTGTTTACTGAGTTTGGCTACAGAAGCACCAATTTTACGGCTAAAGAACCTTGGAACTCGAATCATAAAATAAAAGATGTGAACCTTGACGGGCAAACAATTGCCCTTGAAGCTTTATTTGATCAATTCTGGAGTGAAGAGTGGTTTGCTGGTGGCTTTATCTGGAAATGGTTTCATGCCCATGATAATGTAGGAGGAGAGGGGAATAGTCAGTTCACACCTCAGAATAAACCTGCGGAAGAGATAGTGAGAACAATCTATAGTTATAATTGAATTTATAGTATTCAATTGAATCCTTATAAATTGTGACTATAAACTGCAAACTAAATAATTCCTAAGCGATATTCTTTGCGTAATAGCGATGCAATTCTTCGGCTGAAGCACCAAACCATTTCTTGATATAAATCGTCCAAAAATGATATTGTAATTTCCAAATGCCTTTGTCCTCATAGCGACGGGATGATGTGGTTATCCATTCTTGTATGACCACGAATTGATTACGTGCATAAAGCTTATTGATAAGGTCGTTGTCTTCGTAGATAGTGAATTGCTCGTCATAACCATCTAATTCTTGAAACAGATCATTTAAAATAAATTGGCTCTGGTCTCCTCCGCGACAGGCACGCCATTTAAACTGGGTTAACCAACTAGCTAAATTTAGCCACCAATGCGTATGATCGAATTTCATCTTGAAGCATCCTGCAGCATTTCCTTTTGAAATTTCAGCAGTGATCAGTTTGTCAAATTCCTTGGGCGGGAACGAATCTGCATGTAAAAAATACAAGATATTTCCAGTAGCACAATTAGCACCGACATTCATTTGAATCGCACGGCCTTTTTTAGAGTTTAACAGAATGGCATCTTCAATCTTGGAAGCAATCTCAAGGGTTCCATCAGTACTACCGCCATCTACCACAATGAATTCGGCAATACTATTCTTTGAAGAATTTGCCTTTAAATGATGTAGCAATTCACCAATGTTATCTGCTTCATTTAATGTAGGTATGATAACAGAGATTTTATTCATTCAAGGTCCAATTATAATCTTTGTAACTCTTCTTTGCATTAGGAGCAATGACCACATCGGTATATGTATTCAGGAAATCAATTAAAGAACTACCATTTTTCTTGAAATCACCACCATACCATTTGAAGATCTTTGAAAGCTTGATACTGTTCTCAGAAAGTTCATTTTTTGTATTGTCATTCAAAAAGCCTCGGGTTAGCAATGACAAATCTTCTTCTAGGGTTTTTGCTGTGAACGCTTTATTGTATAATCTAGGACAAGAAACGGCTGCACAAACCAAGGCGAAATGAATTCGTGGCTCATCCATTTTCCTAATGATCTTGTGCTCGACATCGTTAAGGGTATACCATTTTTCACCAATTTCAATGAAGCGTTGACTCCATGGACCATCAATGTCTTTTATGCTTTTGGTAGGGTAATTATCAAGAATGAGTTTTACTGTAAATGCGTTATAGACGTTCATCCAATAGGCCAAGGTCTCGTCTTTATTCCATGATTCTTGAGGAGGCTTGTTTGTTAGAGACTTCAAGTATGTGTTGAATTCATTTTTATCGGCTTGGAAGCCTTTGTAGTTAACATTACCCTGGTCGGAAACATGTCTTTGAAGTAAGTTGTTCCACCTACTGTGATCAAAAGCTGCTAGGTAGTTATCTGGACTGGTAGCTATCTCAATTGCCTCAGTTGTATTAGTGGATATTGGATCTATTGTCGGTTCATTTATTTCAACCGTAGTATCAGTATCTTCCTCAACCTTTGGTAGTGCTTCTACAACAGGTGGGTCAGGGATTTCGGGAGTTTCTACTTTAGCGATGACATTTGCATCCTCATTTGTAGTAGCGCTTTTAGTTCCACAACACGTAGAAATTAATATTGTGAGCAATAAGATGTTTAAAATTTTCATATTATTAAGGCTTAACAACAACCTCCACCATCATAGTGGAAGGTGGATTCACTAATGAAAATATCATTTCTATTTAAAGAAGCCAAAGCCCCTGCAGTCTTATCGCAAATTGCCAATGGTTGATTCTTTAATAGAATATGTCCGTTTTTATCATCAACATAGTCATCTTCACCGAAATATATGGCTGCCTTACCAGTAAAAATACAAGGTCCATCTGCTGGCATTGGATCTTTAATGGCTGCTACTTCTATAGATTCGATATAGATCAATTCGTCTGTATCGTAATGTTTAGGGTCAAGAATTCTATACGGCTTTCGAGCACGAATTTCAATGGTACCGAAACCAGCATCGGTAAGCATTTTAACATAATCAGCAATTGGCAAGCTGCCGCTTAAGCACAAAGCACGCAGTCTGTCATCGTTACGAAGGCTATCGTTCATCTCTTGTTCACACGTCGGGTCACTCATAACTAAGCGTCCATGAGGTTTCAATACCCGATACATTTCAGCAATCGCTTTCTTGAGGTCCTCAGCCTTGAAAATATTGAACAGGCAATTTTGAGCTGCCACATCGATTGAGTTGTCTTCCACAGGAAGGTGCATGGCATCTCCTTTTTTAAGATCCACAAAGTCACTCTTGAACCAAGGATTCAACGCTTCGGCTTCTTTAAAGTTCTTTCTTGATGCGTCCAACATTTCATCAACGACATCAATACCTATAACCCCGCTTTTTTGACGATTGAAATATGCGAATTGCAGTAATTCCATTCCGCCACCAACACCAACGTATAACATTTTTGGATTATTGGTAAGGTCACGAGCATGAACTGTGCTTCCACATCCATAGTTCATTTCCTGCATGATATTTGGGATTTTCAATCCTGGTAATTCCCATATTGGATTGGTCGTGCAACAAAGACCAACATCTGGTGTCAATGCAGCTTCCTTATAAAGGTCATGGGTAGCGTCTAAATAATTGCTCATATTTCTATAGGGTCTTTATTAATTCTTTAAAAATTGTGATCATATCTGGTTCCGCTTTACCTGCTATTGTAATGATTTCTTGAATATTTACAGGCTTTAAGTTATCTGGGTCGCATTCATCCGTTAAAACTGACACTGCTGCCACAGGTATTTTTAAATGATTGGCTACTATAACTTCTGGAACTGTACTCATTCCAACCGCATCTGCACCAATGATCTTAAGCATTCTATATTCCGCACGAGTCTCTAATTGAGGTCCAACAACGCTGGCATATACACCGTCGTGCAATTTAATATTATGCTTATGTGCTATGTTCTTGATCTTAGAATTAATGTGATTATCGTAAGGGGCACTCATGTCAGTAAAACGTTCGCCATGTAGTTCAACCCCTTTGAAAGCCAATGGTGAACCACCTTGAAGGTTGATGTGGTCTTCGATGAGCATTAACTCTCCTTTCTTGAAATCAAGGTTGATAGCACCGGATGCATTGGAAACCAATAAGGTCTTGATTCCTAACTGGTGCATGATCCTGACAGGATAAGTCACATCTTGTAATGAATAGCCTTCGTATAGATGAAAACGTCCTTGCATTACTACGACTTTCTTTCCTGCCAGCATGCCGTAAATAAGTTTGCCTTTATGAAATTCGACAGTTGCTGTTGGGAAATTTGGGATGTGATTGTAACTAACTTCCTTGATAATTTCAACATCATCAATAAGTTGTCCAAGACCCGTACCCAGTATAATGCCGATTTCTGGATTGTCGAATCCTTTGTCCTTCAAGTATTCGGTGGTTGTTTTTATGTATTTAATCATTTAATTGCTTTATTCTTTGCTTCAAGGCATCATTTGATCGATAGAAATTGGACGCTATTAGGTCCTCATAGGTATCAATATCGTTTAAGGGCTCAAGTAAGGTGTAAGATAAATTATTCTTGTTTAACTCTTCTAGCGTTAATGCTAATAAATTGGAGTGACTCCATGGTTTATCGGCGAAAACAATATTGTGCAAGCTTGACATGCCAATCAAATAATAGCCTCCATCATTCGCAGGTCCGAAAACGACATCGCTATTGTTTAGGGCGTGAAGCCCAGCATTTATATGTTCAGTGCTAATGTCAGGAAGATCGGAACCAATTAAGACAATGTTCTTATAGCCATCATTCAAACCATCAAGAAAGGCGTTCTCCATGCGCTCACCAAGGTTATTTCCATCTTGTACGGCTTTATGTTCGCCTGGCCATAACGTATCGACAACAGCATCTGAAAAATATATTCGTATATCTGCAAGCAAGTTTGTAGTTGCTTTTTCCGTGACATGGACCAAATTGTTATAAACCTCTGAAGCAGCTTGATCGCCAATGGTTTTGGCGAGTCGTGTCTTAACTTTGCCTAATCGGATGTTTTTTACGAAAACAATGACTAATTCCTTACTCATATACCTTAATACCGTTCGTTAGCCATTTGCTCCATTCTTTAGAGAAAGCATGCACCGATTCTGTTTCTTTTTCGTTTTCATCTACAACGTCAAAGCCATGATTCTTCCATTCAAAAATTCCTCCATATAAATTAAACACATTTTGGTAGCCAGCTTTTTTAAGACGTTCAGCAATGTCTTCAGAACGCACACCTAAGGAACAATACACCACAATTTTTTGTTGCTTGTCCTTTATTTTATTGGAAACTGTATTTAAGTTGAAGTCGTCATAACCGACAAAAAAAGAATTTTTAATATGACTTACATCATATTCAATTTTTTCTCGCGCATCAAGAATGACTGCTTGGGTCTTTGGCATTGCCAATTCTTGGACGGATATATATGGAATTGCTTTATTGTTGAGCCTATTCAAAAGATCATTTAGCGATTCTTGCGAGAAAACCGAAATCGAAAATAAAAGGACTATATAGTATATCGCTTTTTTCATCTTAGGCAACAACTCCTTGACAGCTACTTCCTGCACCTGCAGTACAGCCATAACAATGTTGTGAGGTCACTATGTTCCTGCCTTCTAGCAATTCTTCATTATAATCGGAGATATGTTTCACTTTACTGTTAACAGGCAACTCGAGCATTTGGTTAAAATCACAATCGTAGAGATACCCGTCCCAGCTTATGGAAAGTGTATTGGTGCACATTACATTTTCTACTGCAGCAGGGTTATAAGCATCAACCAATGAAAACATATAATCTTCATAATTCTCAGAGGCAATTAAATAATCCAAAAATCTACTTATAGGCAGGTTGGTAATTGCAAAGAGATTATGAAACTGAATATTAAAATCTTCTAATAACCCTTTTTTGAATTCTTTTTCCATCGATGCTTGGTCGCCTGGTAAAAATGCTCCTGAGGGGTTATAGACCAGATCCAAACGAAGATCACTGTTAGGCATGCCATAACCTATAGCATTCAGCTCTTGAAGGGCCTTTATGGATTTGTCGAAAACTCCGTCACCACGTTGTTTGTCAGTTTTTCCACGCGTCCAATGTGGCATGGAAGAAACAACATGTACATTGTGATTCTTGAAGAATTCAGGTAAGTCATAATATTTTTTGTTGGCTCTAATGATCGTTAAGTTAGATCGAACAATGAAATCCTTAACACCAGCTTTTGAAGCTTCATCCACAAACCACCTAAAGTCGGGATTCATTTCTGGCGCACCACCGGTAAGATCCAATGTATGTGCGCTAGTATTCTTAATGATCTCCAAACATTGCTGCATGGTCTCTCGTGTCATGATTTCCTTGCGGTCTGGACCAGCATCTACATGGCAATGCTCGCAAACCTGATTACACATGTATCCTACATTGATCTGGAGAACTTCCAGTTTCTTTGCTTTTAAGGGAAATTGATTCGTTTCCGCTATTTTAGTCTTAAAAGTGGGTAAGTCACCATTTTGGAAGATTCCATTTGATAGAATTTCCAATTGACGATTGGAGTTTGCCAGTTCGTTATTGCGTTTATGAAGGGATTTAGTCGCCATTAATTACATTTCAAGCTTATTTACTTTATTCATCATTTGCACACCGTGTACTAATGAAGCACCTCCGCGTATTGCCGCAGCAACATGAAGGGATTCCATCATTTCTTCTTTGGTAATACCACGCTCCAGACCATCTCCAGTATAGGCGTCAATGCAATAAGGGCATTGTATGGTGTGTGCAACTGCAAGTGCAATTAATGACTTTTCGCGAGCCGTTAATTTTCCTTCTTGAAATACAGAGTTGTAATAATCAAAGAACTTAGTGCCCAGTTCTTCATTCCACTCAGATATTTTTCCAAATTTCCTGAGGTCAGCAGGGTCATAATATGTTTTTTGCATGGGATTTATTTTGGCCTAAAGATAATAGTATTTGCCGTATGGCATTTACATAAAAAGCATATAAGGCATATTGGTCGAAAAGATTGATTTTTGATTACAAAAAAACTTTTCAAAATAAATGCAAATATACTTGGAATTTATGTTTTCAAGGGCGTTCATTTTTTTAGTAACTTTATACGGATACAATGTTTCAATAATTAGGAATATCAGTTTAATGTTTAATTAATCATAATAACAATCATATTATGCCAACTTATAATTTAAAGATCAATGGGCAAACACAGACTGTTGATGCATCTGAAGACACACCACTACTTTGGGTCCTAAGGGATCATTTGGATCTCGTTGGAACCAAATATGGCTGCGGAATAGGGCAATGCGGTACTTGTACGGTTCATATAGACGGCGTTGCTATAAGAAGTTGTTTGATCCAGGTATCACGACTTGATGGTAAATCAGTGACAACTATCGAAGGCCTTTCTGAAGATGGAACACACCATGTTCAAGAAGCATGGAAAGAAGTGGATGTACCGCAATGTGGTTACTGTCAGGCAGGGCAGATCATGACGGCATCCGCATTCTTGGAGTCTAATTCCAATCCAAGTGCCGAAGAAATCAAGGATGCCATGCATGGCAATATCTGTAGATGTGCGGCTTATAATCGCATACACAAGGCAGTTACTATAGCAGCCAAAAAAATGAGTTAACACTAATCAAGAATCAAAACAAATGGCAACTTTATTACCAAATAAATTCAGTAGGAGGTCTTTTCTAAAGACATCGACCTTAGCCAGTGGCGGTATGCTCATTGGATTCAATTTGTTTACTGCGTGCAAGGAAGAGGCATCAATGCCAAAGGATATAGTTGATATATCCAGTCTTAATTTCAATGACTTCAATGCCTTCATTAAAATAGCTGATAATGGTGTAGTCACTATATTTTCACCAAACCCGGAAATCGGACAAGGGGTCAAAACCTCTATGCCTATGCTTATAGCAGAAGAGTTGGATGTGGCATGGGAGAATGTTCATGTGGTACAAGGGAAACTGGATACTGCTAATTACACCAGACAAGTGGCAGGAGGCAGCCAATCCATTAGATTTGGCTGGGAACCACTTCGTCAGACTGGCGCAACGGCAAGACAAATGTTAGTGAATGCAGCAGCTGCGAAATGGGGAATTGACCCTTCAGATTGTACGACGAGTAAGGGTGTTATTTCAAATTCAAAAGGAGAAACGTTAGGATATGGCGATGTTGTTAAAGAGGCAGCCGCTCTTGAAGTACCAGAGGATGTCGAACTGAAAAGCCCAAGTGAATTTTCGATAATTGGAACTGATAGGAAAAATGTAGATATTGATAAGATCATTACAGGAAAACCCTTATATGGTCTTGATTATAAAGAGGATGGGATGTTAATTGCCTCTGTTCTGAGGCCACCTGCATTTGGTAAGAAGCTAGAATCGTTTGATGATTCTGCAGCGAAGGCCATGCCTGAAGTGGATCAAGTGATTCGATTTGGCGATAAGGTTGCAGTACTTGCAAAAACCACTTGGAGCGCTATGAAGGCAAAAGAAGCACTAAAGGCCCAATGGTCCGATGCTGATAAATTAGAGAGTACAGAAGATCATGATAAATTGTTGATTGGCCTTTTGGATGGCAAGAAATTTGAAACCTTAAGGTCTGACGGAAATGTATCTATAGCGTTCAAGAATGCCGACAAGATCGTTGAACGCACTTATGAATCACCATTTTTACCCCACAATTGCATGGAGCCCATGAATTTCTATGCGAATGTGACTGATGAGAAGATTCATTTGGTAGGACCGATTCAAACACCTGCGGGAACTGCAAGACGAATTGCAGATATGTTGAAGCGTGACCCTTCAGAAATCGAGTTGGAGATGACACGCATGGGTGGTGGCTTTGGGAGACGACTTTATGGCGATTTCGCCATGGAAGCCGCGGAGATTTCAAGCCTTGCTAAAAAGCCGGTTAAAGTTGTTTTTTCAAGGGAAGATGATATGGCCGCAGGAATTTATAGACCAGCAATTAAATATCGTATTAAGGCATCGATCAAGGATGGTAAATTAACTGGGTACCACTTAAAGGAAGCAAGCATAAATAGTAACATGTATGGTTTGATTCCTAATTTCTTTCCGGCAGGAGCGATAGAGAATTATCAGGTAGATGTCGCTAATTACAAAAGCAACATCACTATTGGAGCTTGGAGAGCGCCTTACACGAATTTTTTGGCATTTGCCGAACAGAATTTCTTTGATGAACTCGCCGATATTATGGATGTTGATCCGGTTCACATGCGATTGGATTTGTTGCAAAAAGTAAAAGGTACTGATGACGAACGGATACAATATTCACCAGAACGTATGGAAGATGTCATCAATTTAGTTGTTGAAAAATCCGGGTATCGCGATAAGAAAGAGGGGGTGTATCAAGGATTTTGTGCATACTATTGTCATAATACTCATGTTGCCGAAGTTGCAGATGTTGTTATGGTAAACAATAGACCTGTCGTTAAGAAAGTGACCTGTGCTATTGACTGTGGTATCGTTGTAAATCCTTTAGGAGCCTTGAATCAAATTGAAGGTGGCGTGATTGATGGTATTGGCCACTCGATGTATGGCGATTTTAGTTTTAAGGACGGTCAACCCAATGACACTAATTTTGGCACGTATCGATTAATAAGAATGAAAGAAGCGCCTATCGTTGAAACTCATTTCGTAAAAAACACCTTGTCCCCAACAGGCCTGGGAGAACCGACCTTGCCGCCAGCAGGAGCGGCGATTGCCATTGCAATGAAAGCAGCCACAGGGGAACGACTTTATAGTCAACCTTTTGTCAAAAGTATGGAGAACCAGAAGGTTATTGGTTAGTAGTACCCAGAATTGGTAATGAAACATAAATAGTAA
>CBESOB010000024.1:0-19947 GCA_965530995.1 uncultured Flavobacteriaceae bacterium | reverse complement strand
TTTTAAAGCCTATGGATCTAAGCTTTTCAAAATAATCACGACCATAAACACGCACATGGTCGTACTGACCAAATATCTTAGCACGCTCTTTTTTGTCGGTGATTGAATCATCCTCGAAAGTCACTTTCCGAGTTAAGTCCTGAGGAATCTGGAATATTCCCATACCGCCAGGTTTTAAGACACGGTATAATTCCTGCATGGCCTTGGTATCGTCTGGTATATGTTCTAGCACGTGATTGCACAGAATCACATCATACTCATTATCTTCAAATGGAAGATTACAAATATCTGCCTTAATATCTGCCAAAGGCGAGTTCAAGTCAGTTGTTGTATAGTCGAGATTACTCATCTTCCTAAAGCGTTTGTAAAAGGCTTGTTCTGGTGCAAAATGAAGCACTTTTTTTTCAGCTGTAAAGAAATCTGTCTCGTTCTTTAAGTATAGCCATAACAATCTGTGACGTTCTAATGAAAGTGTTGAGGGTGACAGGACATTGTTCCGCTGATTACCATAACCATAAGGCAAGAAGCTCTTAAAACTTTTTCCATCGATAGGATCCGTGAAATTGTTTCCTTTCATGAAAAAAGCTAATAATGGACGCGCCACATAACTCAACCTAATAAGAAGAGGTCTTGGAATGGTATTAAGAATTATTTTAAAGAGTTTTTTCAAAACCTATAGTTATGACTTAAAATCTTCTCTCACAGGATAAAAAACGTCGGTGATCTTGCACGGTGTCAAAGCTTTTCCTCCATGTTCGATATTGGGAGGGATTTCTATGACCATTCCCGGTGCATAGATTTTGGTGATGCCATCAATGGTCATCTCGAATTTCCCTTCAGTTATAATGGATACTTGTTCATTCATATGAGAATGTAGCGGTAAAACCGCGCCTGCTTCTACTTCAACAAAAGATGTCGTCATGAATTCACTGTGTACGAACTTAGCCCTAAATCCAGGTGCAATTTCTTTGGCTTCAATATTTGATAATAAATGGTCCATTACAATGTTAATGCTACTTGTCTAAATTCATCTTCCTCATTACTTTCAATACCTAAAACATCATAGATATACGCGAAAGTTGATAACAATTCTGGTTTACCATCAACGATCGCCACATTATGCTCAAAATGAGCACTTGGTTTTTTATCCAGTGTGGTGATAGTCCATCCATCAGCATGTTGTCGCACGCGATGAGTGCCCATATTGATCATAGGCTCAATGGCAACGACCATACCTTCAACGAATTTCTTGCCTCTTCCGCGTTTGCCATAATTAGGCATTTCAGGATCTTCGTGCATTTTTCGACCTAGTCCATGACCTACTAATTCTCTCACAACACCATAATCATGATTTTCGCAATATTGCTGGATGGCATAGCCGACATCACCGACCCGATTACCTAGTTTCAATTCTCTTATTCCGACATAGAGTGATTCTTTTGTCACCTGAAGTAATTTTTTTGTTTCTTCGTCAATTTCGCCAACAGCAAATGTATAGGCATGATCCCCGTAAAAATCATTCTTGATGGCACCACAATCTATGGAAATGATATCGCCTTCTTTTAATGGTTCTTTGGTAGGGAATCCATGAACCACTTGCTCGTTAGGGCTCATACATAAGGTGTTTGGAAAGTCGTACAAGCCTAAAAATCCAGGAATTGCACCATGATCTCGAATGAATTCTTCAGCCAGCGTATCTAAATGAAGGGTCGTAATACCTGGTTTCACCTCAGAAGCTAGCATGCCCAAAGTCTTGGAAACAATAAGTGCACTCTCACGCATTAATTCAATTTCTTCTCTCGTCTTAACTATGATCATTGATAAAAAATATTGGCAAAGATACTTAAAATCAAACTGTAAAATTTTCAAGAAACATGATATATAGCAGTTTTTAGTGAATTAATTATATATATTTTTGACCCAAATAAATGGAAACAAATGTATAAATCCGTTAGTGCTGAAGAAGCTCTCAAGATAGTGAAGTCCAATGACAAATTATATATTCAAGCCGCTTGTGCTGCTCCTCATGTTTTGTTAAAAGCACTTACCGAAAGGCATGAAGAACTTAAAAATGTTGAAATTTGTCAGTTACATACTGAAGGGGAGGCATTATATGCCGATCCAAAATACGCCTCGAGTTTCCATATAAATTCCTTTTTTATTGGTCCCAATGTAAGACACACCCTCAAAGCAGGAAATGGATCATATACTCCAGTGTTCTTAAGTGAATTGCCATTGCTGTTCAAGAGGAATATAGTTGATGTTAAAGTCGCATTAATTCATGTATCAGTGCCAGATAAACATGGCTATTGTTCCCTTGGTGTTTCTGTAGAGGCCACATTGGCCGCTATTGAAAATGCCGATCAAGTAATTGCACAGGTAAACAAGCAAATGCCTCGTACTCATGGAGATGGAATAATACATGTTACGGAAATTAATTATTTTGTCGAATGTGATGAGTCTTTACCGGAACTTAAATCACGAGAAGCAAGTGAAGTTGAAGAGAAAATAGGACAATATGTTGCCAATCTTATTGAAGATAGAAGCACATTGCAAATGGGAATCGGGATGATACCTAACGCGGTTCTATCCAAGCTCATCCATCATAAGGATCTAGGGTTACATACCGAAATGTTTTCCGACGGCGTTATTGATCTCATTCTGAATAATGTGATTACAGGCAATTATAAAGGTATAAACCCTGGAAGAGCAATGGCTACATTTTTAATGGGCACTAAACGACTTTACGATTATGTTGATGATAACCCATTTATAGAAATGCGAACCTCGGACTTTGTAAATGACGTTAATAATATACGACAAAACCCTAATATGGTGGCTATAAATTCTGCTATTGAAGTGGACGTTACCGGTCAAGTCTGCGCGGATTCTATCGGGACAAGAATGTATTCTGGTGTTGGTGGGCAAATGGATTTTATTCGTGGAGCATCATTGAGCGAAGGAGGCAAAGCCATTATTGCTTTACCATCATTAACTAAAAGAGGCATTAGTCGGATCGTTCCTTGTTTAAAGCCAGGAGCAGGAGTGGTGACCACTAGATCTCACGTTCATTATGTCGTTACAGAATATGGAACTGCAAATCTTTATGGTAAGAGCATTAAACAGCGAGTTAAGGAGTTGGTTAATATTTCGCACCCAGACCATCGGGAGGAAATTGACAGAACGTATTTTGATCTAGTAAGAAGCTAGTCTTATTTAAGAAATGAAAAGAACCCTTTCTTCTTCTTTTGTTGAGCTTTGACAAAAGCGGGCTCCTTATTTGTTAGTAATTGGTAAATCTCTCCCCAACCCAAGAAACCACCAATATTCCTGTCATCGATAAAAAAATCGGCATGAATTTTTCGACTGGCTTCTCCTTCATAATTTTCCTCCGGAAAACTCTTGTTTACCGCGTAGAATTCGACCCCCTTGTTTTTGCAGAATTCGACGGCTTCATCAAGTCGCTCGCCATGACGGTAGGTCCAAAGAATAAGTCTATGACCTTTTTCCTGAAGTTTATGAAGAGTGTCAAAAGCAAAGATCATTGGGTCACCAATTCTTGGATAGGCATCTTCGACGATCGTACCATCAAAATCCACTGCAATTATCAATTTATCTTGGGCTATCATTTGGGTTTGGTATTCGTGCTAAATTACAATAAAAATATTATTCTACGTAGGTGTGTTTGTACTCTTGACCTGTTAAGATAGTGATCATATCCTTCTCTAAAGACGTGATAGGGGATTCCACGATACGATTTATCTCCTTGTCATTTTTATAAAAAATGAAGGTTGGTGTGTTCGTGATATTTGAGCCAACTTCAAATCCATGAGGAGTGTCTTTTTCACGGCTCATTGTTATCAACTCAATATTACTTTTAGGATAATCGGCCGCATCCATTATTTTATAGAATCTAGGTGTTTCTCGTTTACTGTCATCACACCATGTTCCCATAAATATCTTGACTTTGACATCTTTTAAAAGATGTTCTAAAGCAGCGGTTGTGCTTTTATCAACTTTATAATCTTCATAGTTCTTATTATACCATTCATTAAAAGGGGCTTGCTTGAATCCATCTTCATTAGCTAGGCCAAGCAAGATTATAGATTCTTTATATGGTACCGTGTTATTGATTTCCAATATTTCGCTTTTAGTCGATGTGTCCAATACTTGTTTCTGCCCTCCACAGGAAGCAAGAACTAGCATAGTTAAAAAATAAACGACTCTTTTCATAACAACTTATTCAATTAAGGATTCTTGTGTCATTGCTTGAGGTTGCGGTAATCCAATGAGCTTTAATATGGTTGGTGCTAAATCTCCTAAGACACCGTTTTTTATGTGTTTAAGCTCTTTATCTATCAGTATAATAGGTACCGGATTGGTGGTGTGGGCTGTATTAGGCGTGCCATCTGGGTTGATCATGGTCTCACAATTACCATGATCCGCAATCAGTAAGGTCGTATAACCATTTTCAAGGGCCGTTGTTACAACATCCTTTACACATTCATCAACTACTTCGCAAGCTTTAATTGCAGCGTCCATAACCCCTGTATGGCCAACCATATCACCATTGGCAAAATTCAGACAGATAAAATCGGTTTCACCTTTCTGTAGTTCTGGAATGAGAGCATCACGTAATTCATAGGCACTCATTTCTGGTTTCAGGTCGTAAGTTGCCACTTTAGGCGAATTTCGTAAAATGCGCGTCTCTCCGGCAAATGGCGATTCTTGACCACCGGAAAAGAAGAATGTCACATGTGGGTATTTCTCGGTTTCAGCAATGCGAATTTGTTTCTTGCCATGTTTAGCAAGAACTTCTCCTAAAGTATCCACGAGATTATCTTTATTGAACACGACATGAATGCCCTTGAAGGATTCATCATAATTGGTCATCGTTACATAATACAAATTGATTTTATGCATATTGTGCTCATGAAAATCGCGTTGGGTTAATGCGTCTGTTAGTTGACGACCTCTATCGGTTCTGAAATTAAAGAAGATGACGACGTCCCCATCTTTTATTTGAGCAATTGGTTGGTCGTTTTTGTCAACCATGATAACAGGCTTGATGAATTCATCTGTGATATCTTCATTATAGCTCTCTTGAATGGATTTTTCGGCATTTCTTGAATGTTCTCCAATACCATTGACCAAAGCATCATAGGCTATTTTAACTCTCTCCCATCTTTGGTCCCTGTCCATGGCGTAATAACGTCCTGTGACTGTCGCCAATTGCCCTCCGGTTTTATCTAAATGTTCTTGTAATGAAATAACGAAACCATAACCTGATTTTGGATCTACATCGCGACCATCGGTAAATGCATGGACAAATGTTTTTTTCAATCCAAAATCATTAGCGGCTGTTAATAATCCTTTTAAATGATCTATGTGCGAGTGAACACCACCATCACTTAACAAGCCTAGAAAATGAACATCTCGATCATTGTCTTTGGCATATTTAAAGGCATCAATTAGCACTGGTTCTTTTGCCAAGGTATTATTCTTGACAGCAAGATTTATTTTTGCCAAATCTTGATAAACGATTCGCCCTGCACCTAGATTCATGTGTCCCACTTCACTATTGCCCATTTGCCCTTCGGGTAGGCCAACATGAAGTCCATCAGTGCGTAATTCTGCACTAGGATATTTAGTGTATAATGAATCTATGAAGGGTGTTTGAGCATTGTCAATCGCTGATACTTTGGGGTCTGGTGATTTCCCCCAACCGTCAAGTATCATTAAAATTACTTTTTTGTTCATTTATTTAATATGTTTTCAAATATAAAAACAAGATCCTGCATCGGCAGGGTCGTTTTGTTTAATATGTTGTTAAAATTAGTAACCTCTATATTTCTCAATTGATTCTCTTATTTTTTCTATCCTATTGTCTGGATCGGGATGCGAACTTTGAAACTCTGGCACCCTATTAGGACCTGCCGCTGCCTTGAGTATTTGCATAACACCTATCATTTCTTCTGGATTGTAGCCTGCACGCATCATAAACCGAACACCGAGGTCATCGCTCTCCAGCTCATCGTCGCGACCATTTGTAAGCAAGGTGTTTTGTCCAATACCGCTCACTAATCCACCCATGTCTGCACCTACATTAGCTCCCATAGTCGCTGTTCTCCAGAAATCTGATTCCGCAATACGTTCGGCAGAATGTTTGCCAAGTACGTGACCGATTTCATGACCTAGAACTCCAGCTAATTGGTCTTCGTTCTCTAGTTTAGAGAAAAGAGCATAGGTTATGAATATTTGTCCTCCAGGTAGTGCGAAAGCGTTGATGGTATTTGGATCAGCCAAAAGATGAAATTCATATTGATAGGGTGTTTCTCTAGCCATGCTTGATTTTATCAGGTTGTTGCCCACCTGATCCACAAAAGCTTGATATTTCTGGTCTGGGTAAAGCCCACCATGCTGTTGCGCCATTTGAGGAGCACTTTGAAGGCCTATGGCAATTTCTTGCTCAGGTGTCATATTAATGGTCTGGGTACGTCCAGTATAGGGGTTTTCTTGTTTTTGATTACATTTTCTCATGAAAGCAAAGGCTACTATCGCTAATCCTATTAGTAGTCTAATTTTAAGCTTGCTGCCTCTCATTTTTACGAATTTAATATGTTAAAATTACGAAAGTTTAGGGTAAAAGTTTTGGATTGATATCTAAAATGTTATTGGAAATATATGATTTAATAAAGTCATCTGTAAAGTATTCACTACCTAATAATTTTTCTTCTTGAAGCATCTTGAATGTGTCCAGTTCTTTATATTCCCTTAAATAGTCTAATGATAATGGCTTATAACTCAAATGCCAAGGCTCATATTTAAAACCGTTTCTATTGCCATTGTCTGTATAGACCAAAAAGAAATCGAAAGATTCTGAATGTTCGTCTAACCATTCCTTTAATTTACAAAAAGGGCCTTCGTTATGAAAATGCTCGGCAACAAGTAAACTCTTTGGTTGTGTAACGGCCCCATCAACAATATCAAGATCTGTTCCCCAATGATGTCGGCTCGTGCCAGGAATTGTAGAATATTCAACAATTTTAAGTATCGCTTCAATTGGCGATAAGCTTTCAGAAGTAAATTTCTTATACTTTCGTTCCCAGATCCTGTTTTGGTGGGCATAATTCCTATAGCTGGATACTACTTTGATCTTAATTCCCGATTCAGCGGCTTTTACTTTCATTTTCATAAACGAATCAAAGGCATCTTTCCGCAATGAAAAACCTTCACCGAATAATTCAGGTGAACCTTTACCTATTAGTTCTTCTGGTGGTAAAATAGGCCTAGTAAACGACATCATTGGTGGTATTAGTGTTGTGACCCCGAATAATGTTAGAAGTTCAATAAAATCAGCTCTTTTCATTATCGTAGGCACTTGTATGATCAGAAATAACCTTCCAATCACCATCAATTTTTTTGAATACCAAGGTGAAGATCCCGTCTGCTTTCCCGACATTTCTTGTTAAATGAAATTCACCCACTAAAAGATATGCTTCTGCATTTATGGGTTGAACGTCAAGAACATCGAAGGTTAATTTTCCTGTATGGTCTTTCGTTGGATATCCTACTTTATAACGATCCAAGGTTTGTTGCCATCCTTTTGTGATTCCACTTTTACCAACAAAAAGAAGATTGGGTGTTTTGTCGTAGCCTTCCATAAAGGCTTCAATACTAGCATTACTCCAGTCTTTTGCTTGCTGATATAGCACCGCTTTGATATCTGCTGTGTCTTTCGCTATTTGAGCTTCGGTCAAAGCAACGGGAGTAGTCGATTTGCAACTACTGAATACAATAAGAAATGTGAGAATTAGGTATTTCATTAAATGATGATTTATTTATCAGTAAGGTACTCAATCTTTTTTATTTCATAAAACTTTGCCGGCATACCATTATAGATAAAATCTTTGATAAAACTCAAGCCAGACTTAATTGCCACCCGATGGGAAGCATGATTGTCAACATGGACATGTGCCACTATTTTGTCAAGATCAAGATGGTTGAAACCATAAGCTAGACTGGCCGTGGTAGCTTCTGTGGCAAAGCCCTTGTTCCAATGTTTTTTATAAAAACGATAGCCAACATCCACTAAATTTTCATTCGGATGGAATTTTAAACCACACCAACCTAAAAACTCATCCGTTTCTTTTAGGCAAACGGCCCATCTACCCATTTTGAAATCTTGGTATTTTTTTTTGTAGGTTTTTAAAAACAGTTTTGAGGCTTCAATCGATTCAAAAGGGTCATCACCAGTGTATTTTAAGCACTCAATATCGTTGTTGATGTTAAAAAAATGAACGCCATCATCGACATTGAGCTCTCGAAGATATATTCTGTCGGTTGAAGTGATCATAGGAGCTAGTTAAGCTGACTTAAATCTGTTTCAGGTGCAATCTCATAAGGAACTTTGCCATGTTCGAAAACCCTTGCATCAAGAACACCTCTTAAAGTTGTTTTGGTATTCTTCAACTCTATCCAACTTCCTTCGCGCAAACCAATTACAGGTTGGGTATTGAATTTATGGAATTCTGCAATTCGCATTTCACGCGTCTCTGCCATATGTTCACTATTGGGATCAGGATCTAGATAATGAGGATTGATATTGAAAGGCACTAAGCCAAAAGTCTTGAAACTTTCAGGATATACAATGGGCATATCGTTTGTTGTGTTCATTGTCAGGCCACAGATGTTACTCCCAGCACTTGTCCCGAGGTAAGGGATCCCAGTGCCAATAATATCTTTGATAGGTTGCATGAGCTTATTTCTATATAGTTGATTTACGAGAACAAACGTATTTCCTCCTCCAGTAAATATCCCCTCAGATTCTTCAATAGCTTTAATTGGGTCCTCGAAGTTGTGCAGCCCTTTAAGATCAATATTTATAGATGAGAATACAGCTTTTGCTTTTGCCAGGTAATCATCATGTGATATTCCACCTGGTCTTGCATAGGGTATGAAAACTACGGAACTAACATTTTTGTACAACACTTTTAGTTCTTCGAGAAGGTAATCGAGATAAGATTCACCATGAATAGTTGAAGTACTAGCGATTATCATGTTTTTCATACCTAGGTTTTTTGTAAATTTAAGTAATAGTAGCTTTTAACAAAAGTTTACGACCATTTTGCATTGAATTAAGGTTAATGATTTTTTTCTTTATCACATGAATAGACAATTACTTTTAGTATCCTTTTTATTGACCACACTATTTTCTTTTTCGCAGGAAATCGAGCGTGTTGAGGTCACTGGTAGAATTATTGTTAAAGGCAATGATGTAGAGGGTGTCACTGTTTATAATACCTCTTCAGAGCAAGGAACCATTACAGACTTTGATGGAAATTTCAAAATACAGGCTGGCCTTAATGATAGAGTTGAAATTTCGGCACTTCAGTTTAAAAAATTCGTCGTAATTGTAGATCAGGGTATCGTTGATCAGAAAAAAATGACCATTTTTATGGTTGAAGAGATTAACAAACTTCCCGAAATTGTCGTGTCGCCTTATGATCTATCAGGGAATATCATAGTTGATGTGAATCGGGTTAAAACGTTAAACTTGCCCTTTGATGCGGAGAACTTTAATCTCGATAAGGCTCTTGTCGACCTGACTCCAGATAATAAATCGGCCGTAAACAACTCTTTTGTGCAAGGTTCAGGTGGTATGTCAGATCAATTGGGTGCAAATCTGAATGGACTTATAGGTCTGCTTGTAAAACCACTTTTTAAGAAAAAAAAGAAAAAAACCGATATTGAGAAATATAACAAACGCACTCAGACTGCTGCACAAGAATCCGAGGTCTTAGACCTTCGCCTTATGTATACAAATGAGTATATGGAGCGTTGGTTTGGCATACCAAAGGAGAAAGTCAATGAATTTATCGTTTTCGTAGAAGATAAAGGGCTGGATTATAGTTTACTCAATGAAGGACGAGAGATGGAGTTTATTGACTTCTTAGTGCATCAAAGCAAATCCTTTTTAGATTTACAGAGTGAGAAGGATTAGTTTTGGATTCATTTTATTTTTGTGTGTAGCCATATCTTCGTTTGCCCAAAAAATAACACTAAACGGTAAGATTTACGTAACGGCAGATGCCGAAGGTATTCATGTAATCAATAAAACTTCTAAAACGGCAACTACTACAAACGCTATCGGGGCATTTAGTATCCAAGCCAAGGAGAATGATACTCTCGTATTTTCTGGAGTACTATATAAATTGCATTCTATATTGGTAGATATAGAAATGATAGAGACTAAGGTCGCTAAGGTCTTCTTGCTAGAGAACATCAATCAATTGGATGAAGTAATTGTGGGTAAAGTGCTTACAGGAGATTTGTTTTCTGATATTGAGAACTCAGATGCTGAACCTTATATTAACTTCTATGATGTTGGTATCCCTGGCTATAAGGGCAAACAATTAACTCATAGCGAGAGATTGTTAAAAGAGGCTGGAGAATTTAAACCAATAATGCTATTAGGGGTTTTAACTGGAGGAATACCTCTAAATCCAATACTTAACGGCATTTCAGGTAGAACCAAAGAACTAAAAAGACGCGTAGAATTAGAGGCTAGGGATGAACTTATGTTTACCATCAGTGCTAAATTCTCGGAAATCCTTTTTGCCGAAAACCCCTTAGAGCAAAATTTACGTTATGAATATTTTTATTTTTGTACTGAAGATCCAGAATTCACTACAAAATGTAGCGGTGTAAATGATTTGGTGACCATGGCATTCTTACAATCAAAATTGAAACAATACAGGGATAACCTCAAAAATTGATATTTTGGAACACTTTTTGAATTATCAAAACCATTACATTTACACAAAGTAGAATGATGAAAAAATTTCAAGGTTTAATAATCTTACTTGTAATTCCCATGCTGGCATTTACAGCAGTACACAAATACTATGTTAGTGTTACTCAGATAGATTATGTTGAAGAGCGCGGAGAACTACAAATAACATCAAGGCTTTTCATTGATGACCTTGAAAAGCTATTGCGAGAACGATATGATGAGGGTATCACTTTGGCTGGAGAAAACGAAACGAAGAAGGTAGATATTTATTTGGAAAAATATTTGAAGCAAAAGATAGGCATCAAGATTAATGGAGAACCCAAGACCCTTAATTTTTTAGGAAAAGAATATGAAGATGATATTGCTATTTGCTATTTAGAGGTTTCAGGTATTAAATCCATCGAATCCATTGAAATTTCGAATAGAGTGTTCTTCGATATTTTTGAAGAACAGAAGAACATCATTCGTATGAAAATCAATTCAAAAAGAAAGAGTTTTATCTTAATTCCAGAAAATGATAAAGGTTTGTTAAACTTCGATTAAAACATTCGTCAAACCTTAATTTTTAGTTAATTTCCCCTACAATTTTTCACTAATTAATTCACATAATGAAGACATTAAAGTATGTAATGCTTTCTTTACTTTTTGTTTCCTTTAGCACGTTTGCACAAGAGGAAGAAACGCAAGTAAAGGAAGAACGTGAGCTGGGGCACACTAACCAGAACAAATTCAAGCAGTTATACGACGAATTTTCGACGCCTAACATGTATCGCACAGCATCTGGAGCACCAGGACCGGCATATTATCAACAACAAGCCGATTATAAGATGGATCTTGTTCTAGATGATAAGAACACAACATTATCTGGTAACGAAACCATTACTTATACAAATAATTCACCAGACATATTGGAATATTTATGGGTGCAATTGGACCAGAACATGCGGGCCAAGGATTCTAAAACCCCTTTGATCCAAAATGATGGTTTACAACCTGCAATGCAGCCAGGAGGATTTGCGAATAGTTTCTTGTCTGAAGGATTCGATGGAGGCTTTAATATTGAGCAAGTAAAGGATGATAGTGGTAAGGATCTTCCACATATGATCAACCAAACGATGATGCGAGTTGAAATGCCAAAACCACTAGCTTCAGGCGAAAAATTTTCTTTTTCAATTAAGTGGTGGTATAACATCAATGATCATGTTAATGGTCGTGGACGTTCAGGATACGAATTTTTCCCTGAAGATGGCAATAGAGCCTATGTGATTGCGCAGTTCTATCCAAGAATGGCAGTCTATAGTGATGTAGAAGGATGGCAAAATTCTCAATTTTTTGGACGTGATGAATTTGCATTGCCTTTCGGTAATTTTGAAGTGAATATCACTGTACCCGCTGATCATATATTAGATGGTACTGGTAAACTAATGAATAGGAAAGAAGTGTTTTCTAGAGAAATGATGAAGCGTTACAATAAAGCTAAAAAGTCTTTTGACGAGCCTGTTGTAATCGTGACTCAAGCTGAAGCTGAAGTGGCAGAGAAGAGCTTTAGTGATAAAACAAAAACATGGAAGTTATATGCTGAGAATGTGCGTGACTTTGGTTTTGCTACGTCGAGAAAGTTTATTTGGGACATGATGGCTGTTAAGATTGGTGGACAAGATATCATGGCTGTTTCAATGTACCCGAAAGAAGGAAATCCTTTATGGGAAGAATGGTCTACTAAAGCGGTTGCTAGTACTTTAAAGTCGTATTCTCGCATGACTTTTGACTATCCATATCATAAAGCAATTTCGGTGCACGCAAAGAACCAAGGCATGGAGTATCCGATGATCTGTTGGAATTATGGACGTCCTAATGAAGACGGTACTTATAGTGATAGAACGAAATTCGGAATGATGAGTGTGATCATACATGAAGTAGGACACAACTTCTTCCCAATGATCGTCAATAGTGATGAGCGCCAATGGACATGGATGGATGAAGGTCTTAATACTTTTGTACAGTATGTTGCCGAACAGGATTTTGGTGAATGGTATCCTGGAGCTCTGTCTCCTGATCAATCTGCATATCCATCAAGAAGAGGTCCAGCAGCTAAAATCGTTCCTTATATGGGAGGCGATCAAGATTATATTGCACCGATAATGACCAAAGGGTTGAACACGCATCAATTTGGTAATAACGCATACGGAAAGCCAGCGACTGGATTAAATGTATTAAGGGAAACCATCATGGGTCGAGACCTTTTTGATTATGCTTTCAGGACTTACTCACAACGCTGGATGTTCAAGCATCCAACACCAGAGGATTTCTTCCGTACTATGGAAGACGCATCAGCTGTTGATCTAGATTGGTTCTGGAGAGGCTGGTTCTATACGACTGATTACACAGATATCGGGTTGAAAGAGGTGAAGAAATATTATGTGTCTAATGAGCCAAACAAGGAAATTAAGGACATGGTTGTGCAAAGAGGTATGCAAATGAGCGATTTACCGCCTTTGGTATATTTGGTTGAAGAAGGAAGTGAGGATTTCAAAGAGAGTATGCGTGATGCTGATCTAATGGAAAGCGTCCCAACATTAAAGGAATATATGATGGACAATTTCTCTGAAACTGAAAGAAGCACCATGAAAAATCCGAAATACTTTTATAAAGTCACATTCGAGAAACCAGGAGGTTTGGTCATGCCAATCATCGCCGAATACGAATATGCCGATGGTTCTAAAGAAAGAATTACATATCCTGCACAAATTTGGAGACTTAATGATAATGAAGTAAGCAAAACGATTGCTTCTGAAAAGGAATTAGTGTCCATTAAGGTAGATCCAGACTTGGAAACAGCTGATATAGATATCACTAATAATTCTTGGCCAAAAGAGATCAAGCAAAGTAAATTCGATCAATTCAAGAAGGAAGTTAAAAATTAATATTAGGCTGTCACGCTGAGCGCGGTCGAAGGGCTCGAAATGATAGATATAGATTAAATTATATAATAGAGTCGGAATATCCATAGGAGATGTTTCGACTCTGTTTCTTTTAACTCCGTTTGTTTTAACGCCTTATTAGTTCATACTTTAAAACCAAGTGATTATATTTGTATTGTGATGCTAAATAACTTCATCTTGTTTATAAGTGGTGGCGAGATCTTCTTGATTCTCTTCATTGTCGTCATGGTCTTTGGTGCTGACAAGATTCCTGAAGTCGCTCGAGGCTTGGGGAAAGGCATGCGTGTCCTTAAGGATGCTACCAACGATATTAAGAATGAAATTTCAAAAAGTGCCGAAAGTCATGGTATTGATACAAGTGTCACTAAGGATATTGATCAAGAGATCAAGAAAGTAAAAGAAGGTATAGACGACTTTACTGGTTCGGTTCGGCGTAAACTTTAATTATATTTTTCTACTTATCGTCAATCCATCTCGAATGGGTAAAATGACAGTTTCTATCCTTTTATCTGTTTTTAAAAGTGTATTATATTCTGTTATACCTTTGGTAGATTCGTCATCTGACTTCAATGGTTCCAATACCTTGCCACTCCAAAGTACGTTATCAGATATGATTATGCCGCCTGGATTGAGTTTATCTATGACCGCATGAAAGTAATTCACATAATTTTCTTTATCAGCATCCATGAAGACTAGATCAAAGGTCATATCGAGTTTCGAGATGATTTCTTGCGCATCTCCTACATACTGATTGATCAGTGTCCCATAACCAGACTTATCAAAATATTTTCGCTGGAAATCGTGAAGTTCTTCATTAATGTCGATAGTGTGCAACATGCCTTGGGCACGCAGGCCTTCTGCCAAACAAATGGCAGAGTAGCCAGTATATGTGCCTATTTCCAATATGGTTGTTGGGTTGATGATTTTCGAGAGCATGCTCAACACACGGCCTTGGAAGTGGCCGCTTAGCATACGAGGTAGTAATATTTTTTGATGGGTTTCCCTATTGAGTTGTTGCAGTAATTCTGGTTCGTCTTCAGAATGTGAGACAACGTAATTATCCAGTGCTTTTGAAATGAATTCCATTATCCTAAAATTCTATCAATCAATTTTTGCTTGGAAACTTTATCATCACCACATAACCATTGTATCACATTGTCTTCCCAAATGGCATCGCGTTCTTTTTCATTTATGATGTTACGCTCCATAGCCAAATCCAAGATTTTACCTGGATACGATGATTGCTTGGCGCTTTCCATTTCACCTAGAGGATAAGGATCATCCAATCCCATAACAACTTGCTTAGAACCTTGATTCTTTATTAATAATTCCAAACCACCTGTATCATGCACCAAGGTGTCGAAGAATATGTTTTTATGGCCAACCGCTTTTCTTGGATGGCTCTTGCCTTCAAAGAGGTCAGGTCTGCCATCAAAACCCTGGATACGTCTTCCTAGATTAATCTGCGCTAGTTGTCCACCATGGGCGAAACAGGTTCTCATATTCGGAAATTTGTCTTGATAGCCATTCAGGGTCAGGAAATGGTATGCATCGGCACATTGAGCCAGCATCCAGATCAAATGAAAGCGCCATGAGGTATTCTCTAACTTAATGAATTTCTCGCCATCGTAAGGATGGACTTCTACTGCAAGATTATATTTACTGGCCAACTCAAAGATCGGTTCGTTCTCTTCATCAAAGATACAACGCCACGTACCAATAGTATCCATGTAATGTGTTGGTAAGCATAACAATTGCATGCCTAGCTCTTCGACACAACGTTCTATTTCCCAGCATGCCCCTTTCACGAATCCTGGGTGTACGACAAAACCACAAGTGAACTTGCTCGGATTCTCTCGTTGGATCTTAGCATTAAAATCATTCTGGAAACGCAATGCTTGTTTCATTTCCTCAACACGCAAACCATTGCCATATAGTTGTGAGAGATTGAGCACGACCGCGTGATCGATCTTGAATTGTTCCATCCATTCTAATTTTTCATCCAAGAAGAAACTAGAATCGGTTACTGGACGGCTCCAATCTTTCTGGAGCATGAATTTACGGTCCTTATCTACCCAAAAAATTCCTTTATCTACCATAAATTGAGGAATCTCTTCAGGATAGGGAAGTAGATGTGAATGACCGTTGATGCGAAGTTTTCTATGCATATTAATTTTCTAACTGTACTTTTTTAGGAGGCTGCATCACCTCACCACATTTAGGACAGCTTCGTTTGTCTTTATCGCTGTAATAATTGTCAAAGATCTTGGGCATGTCCGTTTCAATATTATCTAGGGTAAAATCTTCTTCGTAAAGTTTTGTGGTGCAGCTCTCGCAGAACCAAAGTAAGGCATCCTGTACACCTTTTTCACGAGGATATTCAATGACCAACCCTACGGTATTAGGGCCTCGCTGAGGAGAATGCGGGACTTTTGGAGGAAGCAGGAAAATCTCTCCTTCTTTTATGTGAATGTCTTTGGGAGTGCCCTTGTCAATGACTTTAAGAATAATATCACCTTCAACCTGATAAAAGAATTCTGGTGTTTCATTGTAATGATAATCTTTTCTGCTGTTGGGTCCACCAACCACCATAACGATAAAGTCGCCATCTTTCCACACTACTTTATTGCCAACAGGTGGTTTGAGTAGGTGTCTGTTCTCGTCAATCCAAGCTTTAAAATTTATAGGAGGATATATTTTACTCATTATTCAATATTTTAGAATCTTGTCATTCCGTCCCGGTAGCAATCGGGAATAAGGAATCCAGTAATGATGGATCCTGAATTAAGTTCAGGATGACAAAACAAGTTTTGTTATTTTATAAAGTTACAAAGATTTTGTTCGTCCACCATCAACCGGAAGATTAATTCCGTTGATATAACTGGCGGCTTCACTAGCTAAAAATGTGATAGCATTGGCAATTTCTGCAGGTTTTGCAAATCGCTTTGCTGGTACTGAATTTTTCATCGCAGTACTGGCGTCATCAACAGAGACACCGGTTTTGGCCGACTTGTTCTTAATGATTTCCGTTAATCGTTCGGTGCTGGTAGCACCAGGAAGTACATTGTTTACAGTAATGCTAAATTGTCCTAATTCATTAGCTAAGGTCTTACTCCAATTTGCAACGGCCCCTCGAATGGTATTACTCACCCCAAGACCGTCCAATGGTTGTTTCACAGATGTTGAAATTACATTGATGATACGCCCATATTTTTGTTCCTTCATAAACGGCACTAATGTTTGCGCCAACACGTGATTACATTTTAGATGCTGTGTGAATGCATTTTCGAACTCACTGATGTCTGCCGAAAAAACTGGCCCTCCTTTTGGCCCTCCAGTATTATTGACTAAAATATGAAACCCGTGATTGTTAGAAATATAGTCGGAGACCTTCATTTTTAACTCCTCCGGATTCGAAAAATCAGCAATGATAAAATCGTGATTTCGTTGTTGTGGAAGTTCCTTCAAAGAAGCCTTCAATTTATCTTCATTCCGAGCGATTAGTGTTACTTGAACTCCTTCTGCTGCCAACGCGATGGCTGTTGCTTTTCCGATGCCTGCTGTACTGCCACAAACCAAGGCGTATTTGTTGTTTAAGTTTAGATTCATATCTATATTTTATTTTCTACCATGCTTTTTATTTTAATAGCTTTTTCAAAATGATCTAACTTATGAGTCATTATCCACCATTCCGCAGCTTCCATTAATAGAGCTGGGTTGTCATTTTTATTAGAAAAAAAAGCATAAAAAGACAATCCTACATTTGTGCCTTTACTTGCAATTTTTTTATTACAAACTTCAATAATATTTTGCCTTAATATTTCATCCATATTTGATACACACATTCTTAGCTTCAGTAAAAAAACGTAATGCTTCGAATCCACCTTCACGACCTACACCTGATGCTTTTACACCTCCAAAAGGCGTGCGAAGGTCACGCATCATCCAAGTGTTTACCCATACGATACCAGCTTGCAAGTGGTTGCTCATTCTCATAGTACGTTTCAAGTCATTAGTCCATAATGTTGCTGACAAGCCATACTTTACTTTATTAGCCATTTGAAGAACTTGGTCTTCAGAATCGAAAGGCATGATCGTTACGACAGGCCCAAATATCTCTTCTTGGTTCACGCGGCATTCATCATTTGGCACCTCGATAACGGTTGGTTCTAAATAATAGCCGTTTTCATAGCCTTTCACAATGACTTGGTTGCCGCCACAAAGTATAGTTCCGTTTTCTTCTTTAGCAATGTTAATATAATCCATCACCTTTTCAAGATGAGGTTTGGAGACCAAAGCTCCAATATCTGTTGATTCTTCAGATGGATGGCCAATCTTTAATGTCTTGACTTTTTCAACGAAATCTGACTTGAATTTCTCATAGATCGATGCCTCTACAAAAATGCGACTACCACATAAACATATCTGTCCTTGATTGGCAAATGATGAGCGAACTGTAGTGCTTAGCATATCGTCATAATCGCAATCTGCGAATATTATATTTGGATTCTTACCACCGAGTTCCAATGATAATTTCTTGAACATTGGAGCAGCTACTTTTGCAATATGTGCTCCAGTTGCGGTACCTCCCGTAAACGAAATAGCTTTGATGTCTGGATGTGTCACAATGGCTTGCCCTGTTGTGGTTCCCAAGCCATGAACAATATTCAGCACGCCTTTTGGTAATCCTGCTTCATTACAAATCTCACCTAAAAGATAAGCCGTCATTGGCGTTACCTCACTTGGTTTGGCAACCACACAGTTACCTGCAGCAATGGCTGGAGCGATTTTCCAAGTAAAAAGGTAGAGTGGGAGGTTCCAGGGCGAAATGCAACCCACGACACCAATGGGTTGACGTAAGGTGTAATTAATGGCCTGTTGCCCTACACTCTCGTGACTTTCGCTAGCAAATTGTGTAATAGCATTCCCGAAAAAGCGAAAATTACTTGCTGCTCTTGGTATATCTACTGACTTGGCCAAGCTCACTGGTTTGCCATTGTCTTTACTTTCAGCTTCTGCAAAGCGTTGCAAATTCGCTTCGAGTAATTCAGAAATCCTGATCATGATTCTGCTTCGTTCTTCTAGTGTGGTTTGGGACCAAACTGGAAAGGCGGATTTTGCTGCGATATAGGCATTCTCTACATCGTCTTTGGAGGAGTTTGGGATTTTCCCGTAAACCTCTCCATCGGCCGGACAATAATTGTCAATCCAATTGTCCTGAAGCGGATCGAGAAACCTACCGTTGATGTAGTTTTGAATGTTCATGTGATTTATAGCTTATAATACCATATTAAAAATAGACAAACAAATTTTAATGCCTTGTCTTATATTTCCTATCCGGATGTTTTCATTAGGATTATGTTGATTATTATCCATATTGACCATAGGTACGATAATAGCAGGAATATCTAATATTTTTATTGCTGGAATAATCGGCACAGTGCCCCCCATAGTTCTAATTATTACTGGCGTTTCATTAAATTCTCTTTTTATGGCATCTTTTAATTGGCTTCCAAATTTTGAATCAATATCTGTTCTGAAAGCATTCACGCCTTTATCTGCAGTAAACTTTACTATTTTATCATTATTTAAGCGCTCCTCATCTGTTGGGTCTCTATCTAAAACTAAAAACCCTTCACCTTCAATGTGCTTCTTTATTTTTTCTAATTGCTTGGCTCCATCTGTTTCAACTACTAATCTCACATCAATATTTGCCATGGCAATTTCAGGGATAATAGTTTTTGGTTTATCGCCTTTCCATGATGTTTCTATTTGCCGCACATTTAATGATGGATACTGTAAAGCTTCTTGGTAATTAGCACCAACGTCTTCAGGTTTATTAATGCCAAGGTTTCTGTCAATTTCTGCTTTATTATCTGGAACGCTTTCTAAAAGTGCATTTATTTCAGGCTTAATTTCTATGCCTTTATAGTAATCCTGAATCAAAACTTTACCAGATTCAGATTTCATACTAGACAACAAATGCGATAATGTAAATACTGGATTTGAAACGTAGTTGCCATAATGTCCACTATGCTGAGGTAATTTAGAGCCATACGTTGTTATTGTGCAGGTAGCGATGCCTCTACAACCATAAGTTAGTGTTGGTTTGTTGCTAGAATGCGCTGGACCATCCATAATAATGAAATAGTCTGATGCATATACATTTTTATACTTATCTAGAGTAGATAAAAACCCTTCAGAGGAATA
>CBESOB010000023.1:0-20548 GCA_965530995.1 uncultured Flavobacteriaceae bacterium | reverse complement strand
TTATTAGGCGCCACTAGTTCTGGTTGTCCATTGATCAGTAGCTTATCCGTGGCATTCAAGGAGTAAAACTGCAAAAGATCGGCACCACCAATAAAAGTGCCATCGTAATCATTATCAAAAGCTGTTGTTGCGTTTGAATTAAAACCAATAAGAATTGTGCTTTTATTCGTTGTGCCTTCCAATTTCAACCAAGAATTGCCCAATACCCTTCTATTGCTGCCACTAGGGTTCCTGAAAAATTGTTCATTATTACTGACTCTATGAGAGTTCTTGAACACAACATTGCTCGTGGCATTTGTCTTCACGACAAACCCTTGAGCCGAACCAATGAATTCATTGGCAGAATTATAAGGCACTGTCCCTAATGAGTTCAATGCAATATAACTAGACGCATGATTAATGCCTCCTGTAGCTTGCTCCCTCCATAAATACATGGTGCCACTTAAAATAGAAGCGTTATCTGTCTTAAAGGCAAACCAATCTATAGCGGACGGGTACGGGTTACCCACGATATTATAGCCAAATTGCCCTGGACTTGTTGATGAATCTGAATAATACACAGGTATGCTCACATCGCCTGTGTTCATCTCTCCAGTAAATGTGCGCGCGACACTACCAGTCGTCATATCCGCCCTCACTGCATATCCTTTTCCTAAACCAAGTTTATTGCTCACACCTGGAGTTTCTTCGTGAGGGATGAAAACCCAATACGTCGGGCTGACACTTGTGTCCCAGTAAAAAATGGTGTCGTCAGGATTGAATATGGATGTGATGTTGGAATCGGATTCAATCATAGGTGAGGAAAAGAATGACGTAGAACCTACTTGTGCATAATCAGGCGTATTTTTTTTCACTATATAATTACCGAATACAGTTCCTACATCATCGATCATGATCAAGGATCCTTTATCTTCAATAGTAAAGCTCCCCAAATTATCAAGATTGGTTTTTACGGTGACTGTTTTATTAGCGGTAATAATCATACTACCAGTAGCGGTAATACTAAGATTCTTTGCGGTGAATCCCTCATTGATAGAAGTGTCATACATACCTGTGATTATAGCATTAGTTGCTATGTCCGGCACTCCATTAGACCAAATAGCGCCATCCCAAGTGGTTGTTTGGGCAATCGAAAAATGTGAAAAAAGCAAAAGCAATAGTAGGTATAGCGCTTTCATAATATGAAATTTGAATCCAAATTTAGGCAAAAAAAGCTGTATTGTCGAAGTGCTTCTTCATTTTTCACTTTACATAAATTATTTTTTTAATACCTTCTTCGTAATAGATGCCCCATAGTCAAAATGATATTTCACTAAATACAATCCTGAAGACAAACTATTAAAAGCCAAACGTTCCTGGTAAATGGATGACATGATAGTCTTTCCTGAAACATTGAATATTTCCATCGCATTTGGTATAATCGTGCTATCCACAAGCGACACTAATGTATTCTCCTCAAAATAGGTTTTAAGATGAGTGTTGGCAATGGCATTGTTTTGGACACTTAAGGTTTCGTTATATTCATATCTCAAAATAAAACGATCATTTGTCTCCATTGGCGTTGTCAGGTCAAAAGAATAGTCGCTTGTCCGAAGGCTTGTTTGCACATTTTCAAACGTGTCGTCCAAAATAATATTGAAATCAGGGCTGATGTATTCTTCAATAATGGATAAAGTATAGGTTCCTGCTGTCATTACTTCCAGACCGACAGACACTTCCCTATTTACCTCAGGAACCAGTTTTGAACGACCTTGAATGGCATACTTATCCGTGTCTATTAAGCTATAAAATTCTATGGGAGCACCTTCGTTTGCAAATTCACCATCAAAATTACTATCGTAAGCATCGCTGGCTCCATCAACAAAACCAACCAAAATAGTGGTATAACCTGAATCACCACTTAATTTATACCAAGAACGTCCTGCATTTGGATCATCTACAGGTCCTCTAAAAAACTGGTCATTATTACCTGAAACCTTATGATCGCTTTTAAAAGTAACATTTCCAGGTTGTGAAGACTTCACAAAAAATCCTTGACCTGAACCGATGTTCTTTGAAGCTCCAGGCGGGTTGGAACCTGTTGAATTGAATTCAATATAATCTGAAACGGAATTATTAGCTCCCGTCATAGTTTGTCTCCAATAATATATAGTGCCTGTTATGACATCACTGTTATCTTCTTGAAATTTAAGCCAATCTAAAGCCGATAAATAAGGGTTTCCAATCAAATTGAAATTGTCTGCCGCACTGTTGAAATAAATTGGTTCAACTATATTTCCGTTATTCAATGTGCCGGTAAATGTACGATTGGTAGTTCCTGTACCTACACTTGACCTTACAAAATAGCCTCTTCCAACTTCCATGTTTTCTGTCTTAGGTACCGCAACATAAGCTGAAGGATCCTGGCTTGCATCATACTTAAATGCATCAATGTCGTCTGTGAAAATAATACCTAATTCCGAATCCGCTTCGCTGATTGGTGTAGACCATATAGAGTAAAAAAAGTTTTCTGGATAATCGGGTGTAACACGCGCAATGCTATATGACCCAGCACCGCTGACGTCATTACTTTCTCTTATAAATAATGATGCATTGTCTTCTATGGTCATAGTGCCATCATTTAAGACATCATATGCCACATCCAGTGTACTCCCGGTCTTTATTGTCAAAGATGCCGTTGCTTCAATTTCTATATCACCTACAACAACCGTTGCTGTAATTTCTGGATAGTACGTTGATCCATTCTTTACTCTCACAGGTTCTTGTTTTGCATCATCGGGAACCAATCCGTTTTTCCAATTAAGCGTGTTAGTCCAATCTACAGAGTCAGCACCCTCCCATTCTTTAAGAGTCGCTGGATTGGCATTGTCTTCTTCTTGTAATACTGCACTATCATCTTGATAGGTTATAGTATCACCATCAAGTACGGCTAATAGGTTCACGTCATCTTCTGGGAGCACAAGATTACTTTTATTGTCAATTATCTCAGCAGCGGATCTTGCATAATTCCATACTCGGAAACCCCATAAATAGCCATCAAAATGGTACTCGTTGCCTCCATCATCATTTAATGATGTATTGAAACAATACTCCGATAGCCCAGAAGAGGTCCAACTTCCGCAATTTGGTAACCATAGTCTTTTATCTTTATATCCGACTAATAATTCGGCGTGATTTCCCATTCCTATTTGGAACCCAGCCTGTTCGTCTTGCAAGACGCCATCTAAGTACCATTTCAAATTGGTGTTATCGGTAATGTCAATTGGATCATTCACAGGTGGTTGCACATTATCAAAAACCAATGCAATGTGGTACCATGTATCTGAAGTAATTTGCTTTCTAAAAAATGTGCCGTCCCATTCCGGGTTGTAATCATTTTTATTGTGGGCGCCTACTACTAAATAATCATTTTCAATATATGCAAACAACGCACGATCGTCACCTCCCTCCATGAATATGATTTGAAGTGACGTTGTGGAACTTGCTTTGAAATAAGTCTCATAGGTGCGACTATTTATTGTTGCATCATTAATGTTATTTGAGTTTGGAATCTTAAAATGATCACTCTCTAAACTATTGTTGAAAAAGCCATCATTAGGCGGTTGGGCGAAAGTTAGTACACAGAAAAAGTATACCAGATTGTACAGTTGTTTCATTAGGTCAGATTTTGGGATTCTAGACTTTTATTACAATTTATTATAAATTGAAAGTATAAACCTACTAATATTATAGATAAAATGCAAATATTATCGATGAAATACAATTATGCTTTTTCCTTTACTCAATCCTGAAATCTCGAGTTCATTTAGTAATCACATCAATACCATCAAAATACTTAGCATCACTATTGGGCTGTCCGAAAGACAAAAAGGTCAGGAAATAAAGAGATTTGAGAAGGGTTTTCATAACTTTGGCAAGTATTGCAATATCTAATCCAAAATCAAGATTTGGGTACTTGGATATTTTACGATTACCGCGGAACGCTAATACCCTAGATCACTAACTATGAATCCATTACTCAAAAATTTCGATACAGCACCTTTTTCCAAAGTAGAAACCCAGCATTTCTTACCTGCAATTACCGAAGCAATTACCACGGCACGAAAGGAGATTGACGATATTGTACAGAATCCTAAAACACCCACCTTTAATAATACCATTGAGGCTTTGGATTTTGCCGGTGAACAGTTGGATCGAATAACAAGTATCTTTTTTAACTTGAATTCTGCAGAGACCAATGATGACATACAAAAAATTGCCCAAGAGGTATCTCCTCTACTTGCAGAATTTGGTAATGATATTACCTTGAATAAGGCACTTTTTGAGAGAGTTAAATTTGTTTACGACCAAAAAGAAGACTTAAACCTCAGCATAGAACAAGCGACACTGCTCGATAAAAAATATAAAAGTTTCTCGCGTAATGGTGCCAATCTTCCAGAAGACAAAAAACTACAGCTCAGGGACATTGATAAAGAATTATCACAACTACAATTAAAATTTGGTGAAAATGTTCTGGCTGAAACCAATGCTTATCAGCTACATATAACTAACGAAAAAGACCTTTCAGGGTTGCCAGATGGCACTAAAGAAGCTGCTAGGTCATTGGCAAAAGACACTGGTAAAGACGGTTGGATCATTACCTTGGATTACCCGAGCTACATTCCCTTCATGACCTATGCCGATAACCGTGATCTCCGTAAGGAATTATCACTCGCTTTTGGAGCAAGGGGGTTCGACAATAATAAGCATGACAATCAGGACATTGTACTTAGACTTGCCAGCCTAAGGCATCAAAGAGCGATTCTACTGGGTTATAAGTCTCATGCACACTTTGTCTTAGAAGAACGCATGGCTCAAACACCTGAAAAAGTTCAGGAATTTCTTGGTACATTACTCAAAAAAGCCAAACCAGCAGCGGAGCGAGAATTCAAGACTCTCGAGAATTTCGCTAAGGATCTGGATGGAATAGATAGACTTGAAAAATGGGATAGTTCTTATTATTCAGAAAAACTCAAACAGAAATTATTCAGTCTTGACGACGAACAGCTCAAGCCTTATTTTAAGTTGGAGAATGTCATTAACGGTGTGTTTGAAGTAGCAGGCAAACTATTTGGTTTGCGATTTGAAAAAACCGATACTGTCGACACTTATCATGAAGATGTATTGACCTATAAAGTTATGGATGATAACGGAAAATTCGTGTCACTTTTTTATGCTGATTTCTTCCCAAGAAAAGGGAAACGCAATGGTGCTTGGATGACCTCTTACAAACCCCAATACATCAAGAATGGAGAAAATGCACGTCCACATGTGTCTATTGTCTGTAATTTCACAAAGCCCACAGAATCCAAACCATCACTTCTGACATTCAATGAGGTTACCACCTTATTTCATGAGTTTGGTCATGCCCTTCATGGTATTCTAGCCAATACAACATACCCCAGTCTTTCAGGAACGAGTGTCTATTGGGATTTTGTAGAATTACCAAGTCAAATGCTAGAGAATTGGTGTTATGAAAAGGAGGCTTTAGAGTTATTTGCGACCCATTACAAAACGGGCGATGTCATTCCTATGGACTTAATAGAAAAGATCAAAGAATCCGCTACGTTCAACGAAGGCATGCAAACACTTAGGCAAATTAGTTTAGGCCTACTGGATATGAGTTGGCATGCTGGCGTCTCGCCAGAGACGATAAAGTCCGTAAAAGACTATGAAAAAAATGCATTTAAAGGCACCCAATTGTATCCCGATGTTCCAGAAAATTGCATGAGTACGGCTTTCTCGCACATTTTTCAAGGCGGGTATTCTTCAGGATATTATAGTTATAAATGGGCAGAAGTGCTTGATGCCGATGCCTTTGAATATTTTAAAGAGCATGGTATTTTCAGTAAGGAAGTGGCTAGCAAATTCAAGGATAACGTACTTTCTCAAGGCGGTACTGATAACCCGATGACCCTTTATAAGAGATTTCGTGGTCAAGAACCAAAACCAGAAGCCTTATTGCGCCGAGCGGGCTTGATAGAGAAATGATTTTTTTACCCTATTTTTACTCTTCAAATAATAGCTTTAATGCCAGAGCACATCATAAATCCAAATAAATGGATTGACGCGTATTCAGACTATCTCTACAACTACACCATTACGCGTGTTAGTGATCGAGAAATAGCCCAGGATCTGGTGCAAGACACCTTTTTTGCTGGCTTGAAATCCATGAAGAATTTCAAGGGTGAAGCGAGTGAACGTACTTGGTTGGTATCCATCTTAAAGCGCAAGATCATTGATCATTACCGAAAGATCAACTCTAACAAAGGAAAGGCCGAAGTGCGTATTTCGTATAACACGGACTCCGAAACGGAAGGTGACTGGCTTGAAGAACGTGTGGCAGATCCATTTGATAAGACGGCAGAGGCCACATTGGAAAATGAGGAACTTGGATTGGCTATCCACAACTGTATAGGTAAATTGCCTGAGAAGCAAGCCACAGTTTTTAAGATGAAGACACTTTTAGGATATGAAACGGAGGCTCTTTGTAATGAATTGAATATCACTCCGTCTAATCTGTGGGTTATCCTCCATAGGGCACGGACAGCGATGGCTGAGTGCCTCAAACAAAATTGGTTTTAATAGACCCATATGAAAGACTCTAACAAAATATTCTTTAGCTGTGATGAAGCAAGTCATACCTGCGATAAAACGCAATACAATGAAGCTTCCTTTTGGGAAAAGATCAAACTTAATATTCACCTGCTTTATTGCCGAGCTTGCAGAGAGTATTCCAAAAACAATACAAGGTTAACGAAATTAATGACGGATAAAGAGGTGAAAGCGATGCCTACTACAAAAAAAGACAACTTGAAAAAGGCCTTTGAAAAAGAATTACAGGATCATGAATAGGTCCTTATTACCAAATTGACCAGTAGCCAGATAATTGGAATACCTTCAACCCAGAAGGAAGAAAAATATTCCGATTGTTTGATTTTAGAAACAGCCACTACCACAGCCATCAGAGACATTATTAGCAACAATACCATAATCGAATTTGGCGAAATCTCGTTCTTGAAGAATTCTAAAAAGAAGAAAGGGATCAGTAACAAAATACCGATGAGCTTTGTCTTTTTAACCCCGATCTGTTGCGGAATTGTCGATAATTTGACACTATCGTAACGCATATCCCTGATCTCGAAAGGTAAAATGACCACCAGCACAAAGATAAATCGCTGAATAGTGGTTAGTATGACATCCGTATCAATGTCATATCCAGAATCCACAAGAGGCAAGACCACCGTGACACAACTCCATACAAAACCGATAACATAAATCTTGAATCCACTTATCTTTCTTAGGTTCATGGCCTCATCATAGAGCATTTTCCTAGGCAAGAATGGCATGGTATATAAAAATGTCACAAGGCCCAATATACCTATGGCATATAATGACCTCGTCTGCAGCTTAAGAGCAAAATAGCACATCAGTATGAAGGACAATAAGGAGAATACCTGGATGATCTTCAGTTCCTGGGTGAGGCTTCTATGATGGAACTTCGCAACCCCGAAATACTTAACGAAATTGTAACCGGTAATTGTTGCAAAAAATATGAAAAACAACAGGTTTTCATTATAGGGGATGTTGAAGTCCAAAAGTGTGACCCAAGACAAGCATGATACGGCCAAGGCCACATGAATGCTACTATTCAAGTAAAATTCGAAAACACGCTTTAGGTAGTGCATTAAACAAAAATAGGAAATGTGTTAATAATCTCGTCAAATGGTTAAAAAACTTTGTTAAAGCTCATAACGAAAACGCTTTATATTGCTTAATTTTGGGCTGGAATTTAATAAAAACGAGAATGAATACAGATTCTTTTGCCTTGCGTCATATCGGTCCTAGACACTCCGACCATGTTGATATGCTTAAAACAGTTAGAGCCAATTCACTTGACCAACTCATCAATGAAACCATTCCTGAAAATATAAAGCTACAAAAAGATCTTACTCTTGATGAAGCCATGAGTGAGCAAGAGTATTTAGGGCATATTCATGAAATGGCGGCTAAGAATAAAGTATTCAATACCTATATAGGTTTGGGCTATCATCCTTCTGTATTGCCCGCAGTGATACAAAGGAATATTTTAGAAAATCCGGGTTGGTATACTGCATACACGCCCTATCAAGCAGAAATTGCCCAAGGTCGACTAGAAGCTCTGTTAAATTTCCAGACCATGATCTGTGATCTTACCGGCATGGAATTGGCCAATGCCTCTTTATTAGATGAAAGTACTGCTGCCGCAGAAGCCATGAGTTTGTTGTTTGCTGTTAGGGAACGCGACCAGAAGAAAGCTGGAATCAATAAATTCTTTGTAAGCGACGAAATCTTACCTCAAACGCTTTCATTACTGCAAACAAGGGCAAATCCAATAGGTGTAGAATTAGTTGTAGGCACTGCTGAATCTTTTGATTTTTCATCAGATTATTTTGCGGCCATAGTACAATATCCAGGTAAAAGTGGACAGATACTAGACTTGGGGGATTTTATTTCAAAAGCCAATAACAACGGCATAAAAGTAGCAGTTGCTGCGGATATCTTGAGTTTAGTGAAATTGGAATCACCTGGACATTTTGGCGCTGATGTTGTCGTAGGAACGACGCAACGTTTTGGTATTCCAATGGGCTATGGCGGACCACATGCCGCTTATTTCGCCACTAAAGAAGCCTACAAGCGTAACATTCCAGGAAGAATCATCGGCGTTACCAAGGATACTGATGGCAATCGTGCCTTACGTATGGCTTTGCAAACCCGCGAACAACATATAAAAAGAGATAGAGCTACCTCCAATATCTGCACGGCACAAGTATTATTGGCCGTTATGGCTGGTATGTATGCCGTATATCACGGCCCAAATGGACTGAAACATATTGCCAATAAAGTGCATCACACCGCGACTACTTTGGCAAACGCACTGGAAGAAATTGGATTACAGCAAAACAACACATCGTATTTTGACACCATACAGGTAAAGGCAGAAGCTTCGATTATTCGTGACATCGCCGAAAATCACGAAGTCAATTTCTATTATCCAGATGCAGAAACCGTATCGATCTCTGTGAACGAAACGACATCCATCAAGGACCTCAATGCGATCCTTCATATATTTACAGAAGGTCTTGGGAAAGTCTCATCTCCGATTCCAGAACTATCAACAACCGAACGAATTGATAGCTCTGTAACTCGTGATACAGATTTTCTGACTTTAGATGTGTTCAATACCTACCATTCCGAAACCGACTTGATGCGTTACATCAAGAAATTGGAACGTAAAGACCTATCGCTTAATCATTCTATGATCGCTCTTGGGTCTTGTACCATGAAATTGAATGCCGCCGCCGAAATGCTACCACTAAGTTGGGCCAATTGGGGAAACATCCACCCTTTCGTACCCATCGAACAAGCTGAAGGTTATCAAAAAGTATTGAAAAAACTAGAGGATCAATTAACCGAAATCACAGGTTTTGCTGGCACATCACTACAACCAAATTCTGGAGCTCAGGGCGAATATGCCGGGCTCATGGTCATAAAAGCATACCACGAATCTAGAGGAGAAGGGCACCGTAATATATGTCTGATTCCATCTTCAGCACACGGCACAAATCCAGCCAGCGCCGTTATGGCTGGCATGAAAGTCGTTGTAACAAAATCTACGGAAGAAGGCAACATCGATGTAGACGACCTTCGTGAAAAGGCGGAATTACATAAAGACAATCTATCCGCATTGATGGTAACGTATCCATCAACCCATGGCGTTTTTGAATCCGCCATAAAAGATATTACGCAAATAATACATGATGGCGGTGGACAAGTATATATGGATGGTGCGAATATGAACGCCCAAGTCGGGCTGACGAATCCTGGTAATATTGGAGCCGACGTCTGTCACCTGAATCTACACAAAACCTTTGCCATTCCTCACGGAGGTGGTGGCCCTGGTGTTGGACCAATTTGTGTCGCTCATCAATTAGTGCCGTTCCTACCTGGAAATCCAGTGATCAAAACTGGCGGTGACCATGCCATTACAGCCATCTCAGCAGCCCCATGGGGAAGTGCTCTAGCGTGTTTGATCTCATACGGCTATATCTGTATGTTAGGCGCAGAAGGTCTTACCGATTCAACCAAAATAGCCATACTCAATGCCAATTATATAAAGGAACGTCTCGAAGGTCATTACAGTGTTTTATACTCTGGAGAAAAGGGGCGCGCTGCACACGAAATGATCGTGGATTGCAGGCCTTTTAAAGATAATGGTATTGAGGTCACTGATATTGCAAAGCGTCTCATGGATTATGGGTTCCATGCACCAACGGTGTCCTTCCCTGTAGCAGGGACCATGATGATAGAGCCTACAGAAAGTGAAAGTAAAGCTGAATTGGATCGTTTCTGTGATGCCATGATATCGATTAAAATGGAAATTGATAAGACTTCAAAAGAAGATACGAATAATGTCTTGAAAAATTCACCACACACTATGGGCATGGTAACTTCCGATACTTGGGATTTCCCTTATACGCGTGAAAAAGCGGCGTTTCCATTGGAATATGTCAGGGACAATAAGTTCTGGCCTTCCATAAGACGTGTGGACGATGCATATGGTGACAGGAATTTGATCTGTACTTGCGCACCAATAGAAGACTTTATTGAAGCATAAAGATGCTTTTGAACATCGTAAAAATTGAGCTTGCATTTTATATGTTTCACAATATGTTATTATATTGCAGATATAACTGAATTAATTAAGTGCATTTTATGAATATCAAGATAACGGGCACTGGAAGTTACGTTCCTGACGTCATTGAAAAGAATGATGACTTTCACAAACATAATTTCCTAAATATTGACGGCTCTAATATTGAAACACCCAATGAGGTCATTGTAGAAAAATTCAAGGCCATTACGGGTATCGCTGAACGTCGTTATGCCAAGGACCATCTCAACTCATCGGATCTAGCGTTTTTTGCTGCTGAAAAAGCCATTGAAGACGCTAAAATAGATAGAGAAGAACTAGATTATATTATTTGCGCCCATAATTTTGGCGATGTAAAACAAGGCACCATACAAAGTGACCTTTTACCTTGCTTGGCGTCAAGAGTAAAGCATAGTCTGCGTATTAAAAACCCTAAATGTGTCGCATACGATATCCTTTTTGGATGTCCTGGCTGGGTTGAAGGCGTTATACAGGCGCAGGCATACATTAAAGCTGGTATGGCCAAAAAATGTTTAGTGGTTGGATCAGAAACCCTTTCAAGGGTTTTAGATAAACATGACCGCGATTCCATGATCTATTCCGATGGTGCTGGAGCAACTGTCATAGAAGCTACAGATGATGAAGGTGGGATCCTCTCGCATGAAACATCTTCTTTTACCTATGATGAAGCTTATTATTTGTTCTTTGGCAACTCCAATAATCAAGAACTTTGCAGAGATACACGGTATCTTAAAATGAATGGACGCAAGATCTATGAATTTGCATTGAAAGAAGTTCCAAATGCCATGAAAACTTGCTTGGACAATAGTGGTGTTGATATTAAAGACCTTAAGAAGATCTTTATCCATCAAGCGAATGAAAAAATGGATGAAGCCATTGTCAAGAGATTTTATAGACTCTATAAAACCGAAGTCCCTAAAGATATCATGCCAATGAATATCCGGACCTTCGGAAATAGCTCGGTTGCTACCGTACCTACCGTTTTTGATCTGGTACGCAAGAATCAACTGGATGATCACGAAATCAATAAAGGCGATGTCATCATGTTTGCTAGTGTTGGTGGCGGAATGCATATTAATGCTATAACATACAGGTACTAACTAAAAGATTCCCGCCTTCGCGGGAAATATTATGTACGAAGGAAAGTATCCTCACAAACGCTATAAACTCACACTTGACTTTTTAAAAGAACATATCCCCTCTTCCGATAGTCTTTTAGACTTAGGCGTCGAGAATCCGTTTACAGGCATCATGAAGGAGAGCGGATACCAAGTGGAAAACACCTCTGGAGAAGACCTCGACGAGGATTTTTCATCCGTGCAGCATTCTAAGGCCGAGGTTGTCACCGCTTTCGAGATCTTCGAACACCTCTTAGCCCCTTATAATATTTTAAAGGAAATAAAAGCCAACAAGCTCGTCGCAAGCATTCCTATGCGGTTGTGGTTTGCGCCCGCTTATAAGAGTAAAACAGATGTATGGGACCGACATTACCATGAGTTTGAAGATTGGCAATTCGATTGGCTCCTGGAAAAAGCGGGATGGCAAATAAAAGCCCGTAAACAATGGACCAATCCCGTCAAGAAAATTGGGTTTCGGCCAATACTCCGTCTATTCACCAATCGCTATTATATCGTTTATGCAGAAAGAGTGTAACTTCGAAGCATAAAATATCCCTGATTGAACATTTACATCGTCATACCAGCTCACAATGAACAAGACACCATTGGCTTGATGCTTGAATCTTTGGTAAGCCAAACGTTTCTTCCAAAAAAAGTGGTGATCGTTAATGACAATTCATCCGACGACACCCAAAAGATCAGTGAGGATTTTGCAAAAAAGCACGACTGGTTAACTATCTTGAATCACTCCTCCGCCAACGAACACATCCCAGGAAGCAAAGTCATCAATGCGTTTTACAAGGGTTATGATATTCTTGACGACCAGTATGACATTATCTGTAAATTCGACGCGGATATCATACTCCCAAAAGACTATCTTGAAACTATTGTTAGGGTTTTCGAGAGTGATGATAGCATTGGGATTGCGGGTGGACACGCCTATGTAGAAAAGAATAATATGTGGGTGTATGAAACTGTAGCTTCTAAAAACCATGTTAGAGGCCCATTTAAAGCCTACAGAAAACAATGCTTTTCGGCTATTGGCGGATTGAAACGGTCCATTGGCTGGGATACCCTTGACACATTGCTTGCTCAATTCCATGGTTGGAAAGTGCAAACAGATAAAACTTTGCACGTCAAGCACCTGAAACCTACAGGACAAACCTACACCTCCAAAAGCAAATACCTTCAAGGAGAAGCGCTTTTCAAAATGCGCTATGGGTTTTCACTAATGTTATTAACGGCCCTGAAAAGCGGTTTCAATAAGAAGAGTCTGTCTTATGCCTTGAATACCATATCTGGATATTACAAAGCAAAAAATGCGAAGATAGCACCTCTAGTCTCCGAAGAAGAAGGTGAATTCATTCGTCAATTACGCTGGAAAGGCGTGAAAAAATCCATTGGCTTATAAGATGGTAGTAATAGCGGTTCCGGTCTGCGATTCGCCACGCTAATTTTCCAAAACCTCTATTATTGGTTCTCCAGTTGCCGCATTGGGGAAACTGACTCCAAGTAAGGCCGACATTGTTGGTGCGATGTCAATGGCCTCCGTTCTTTTAAAAGTACTCCCCTTATTGATCCCGTTTCCGTAAAAGATCAAAGGCACATGTGTGTCGTAACTCCGTCCAGATCCGTGTGTAGAACCAGTTACAGAATAAGATATCATGGCAGGCTCATGAACTAAGAGTACATCTCCAGAACGTTTTTGATTATATCCGTTTTGAAGCAATGATTCAATACCATCGGTAAAAGCAGTAGAACTCATGGCTGTTGCTGTATAGGCCTTATCAATATGCTCGTAGGTAATGATCTCATTCACTATGGCTTCTTGCACATCTTCCAAGTCCAGATCCAATAATGCTATTTTTTTGTGATTCAAGAATACTTGATTATTACTCACATTCACAACGAGGTCGGTAGCTCCAAAGGTCTTGGACATGAACAAATTGAAATTCTGCTTCATGGTATTATTGTCCAAATAACCAGCAGGGATCTTAGCACTTTGTAAATATGCCGGCACATTGACAGCCCCATGATCTGCAGTAAGAAAAACAGTGTATTGTCCTTTTCCTACTTCTGCATCCAAGGTGTTCAGGAGGCGCTCAAGCTCAAGGTCCAATCGCAAATACGTATCTTGAACCTCTTTAGAGTTCACACCAAAATTATGGCCAATGTAATCCGTACTTGAGTAACTGATTGTCAAGATGTCTGTAATATCATCTTGTCCCAAGCTTTCAGCATCAAGGGCAGCTATGGCAAAATCTGTCACAATGGTATTACCAAAAGGCGTTGATCTTAGAATATCAAAATTCCCATTTTGTGGCGCCAGTGTTTTAAGGTCATAGGGAAATGTTGCTAATTCCTTCCCCCTAAATCCACCCTCAAACGTGTTCATATCTCCGCCACTTTCTTCGTAGGTCTTGATATTATAAAGCGTATTCCACTCAGTTAAATGCTTTTCCACAGCATCTGAACTATTGAATTTCTTCACCCATTTTGGCAGTTCCCGCATATAATAGCTACTAGAGATCATGTGCCCTTCGTCACTGCCTTGAAACCAATAGGCCGCATTGGCGCTATGACCAGCAGGCAATATTGCCCCTCTATCTTTTATCGATATTCCAATAGTTTTCCCTCTACCTTGGGTGAACAACCTATTTTCATCCGGAAACGTGGACGCTATCATTCTATGCGGTGACATTTGGCCAGCCGTTGTTGTGGTACCCACGGATTGTACAGAGTCATCACTGGCACAGTAAACCGATTTCTTCGAAACCTTATCATACCAATGGTTACTGATGATGCCATGGTACTTAGGGGTCGTGCCAGTATACACAGAGGCATGACCTGGGCCTGTATACGTCGGGATATAATTAAAGTGATTATTCTTGCAATTAAAACCATCACTGATCAGACGGTTAAAACCACCTTGGCCATATTTATCGGCAAACCGCGTTAAATAATCATATCGCATTTGATCCACAATAATCCCCACTACCAGCTTTGGTTTACTATCTGCTAGGATATCAAAGTCAGGAATATCAATGGATTTGGAGGTGCCTTGGGCAACAGAGGATAAAATGGAAATACCAAAAACAATATACAAAGCAAACTTATTCATAATATGACGTTGTGAGTTATTCAAAAATAAGATATTTATTAATTCCCTTAATTTAAATATTCGTTAATTATCTAGCTTGAATTAATTATTTTAGCACTAACTAAAAACCTATGAGTTTTCTGCATAATATTGGCACATACTTCCTAATGATCGTAGAGATGTTCCGAAAGCCCACCAAGTGGTCTGTTATGCGTACGCTCATATTCAAGGATATTGACGATCTGATCATCGGGTCTATAGGTATTGTGGCATTCCTTTCCTTTTTTGTAGGTGGCGTGGTTACCATTCAAACAGCATTGAATATTAATAGTCCCTTGATCCCTAAGTACCTCGTTGGCTTTGCGACAAGGCAGTCTATAATCTTGGAGTTTGCCCCGACCTTTATGTCGATAATCATGGCGGGTAAAGTTGGGTCATTCATCACATCAAGTATCGGCACCATGCGTGTGACCGAGCAAATAGATGCCCTTGAGGTCATGGGCATCAATTCATTGAATTATTTGGTTTTCCCTAAGGTGGTGGCCATGATGCTCTATCCTTTTGTTATTTCCATTGCTATGTTCTTGGGCGTTATTGGAGGATTGGCGGCTTGTGTTTATGGCGGATTCAGCTCCTATACCGATTTCATCACTGGCATACAGGATGGTTTTGATCCGTTTCACATCACCTATGCCTTTATAAAGACATTGGTATTTGCCTTTGTCCTAGCGACTATTCCTTCGTATCATGGATTTTATATGAAAGGAGGCGCTCTAGAAGTTGGTAAAGCCAGTACTGCAGCCTTTGTATGGACAAGTGTTGTGATCATCGTTGTGAACTATTTTTTAACTGATATGTTACTAAGCTAATGATCGAGGTAAAAGACATACATAAATCGTTTGGTGATGCCCATGTATTAAAAGGCATCAGTGCCACTTTCTCAAAAGGAAAAACCAACCTCATCATCGGGCAGAGTGGTAGCGGAAAGACGGTCTTCCTGAAGTGTCTTCTAGGATTGTTCGAACAGGACAGTGGCACCATCTCCTATGATGGTAAGATCTATTCAGAATTAACGGATGCCGAAAAACGAAATTTAAGAGCGGATATGGGCATGGTATTTCAAGGCAGTGCCTTGTTTGATTCGATGACCATTTTGGAAAACGTCATGTTTCCATTGAGAATGTTCACAAAACAATCTAAAAGTGAAATGGAAGAACGTGCAGACATTGTATTGAAGCGCGTGAATCTTGTGGATGCAAATAATAAATACCCTGGAGAAGCTTCTGGGGGTATGCAAAAGCGTGTAGCCATCGCACGTGCTATTGTCAACAATCCAAAATATCTTTTTTGTGATGAGCCTAATTCAGGTTTGGACCCTAAAACGGCGATCATCATTGACAATCTCATCCAGGAAATTACCGATGAATACCAGATGACCACAGTGATCAATTCTCATGACATGAATTCTGTGATGGAAATCGGTGAAAAGATCATCTTCCTAAAAGATGGTCACAAGGCTTGGGAAGGCTCCAAAGAAACTATTTTCAAGACCGATAATAAAGTGGTTACCGATTTTGTCTATTCGTCAAATCTATTCAAGAAAGTCCGTAAAATGTATATTGAGGAGAATCAGTAGTTAGTCTATTGTCTCTCATCTATTATCTCTAGTCTATTGTCTATTCCCTCTTAATAACCACATCCTTTTTTACCTTAAGACGCTCTTTCAACCATACGCCAAGTGCATCCTCCCTAATAGTCACCAAACTGTCATTTAGGTTTATATCCCAACGCACACTGGCAACGACTACGGTATCCACTTGAATGAAATCCTTGGACTCCAGCATCTTCGCATAGCCAAAATATTCCAGTTCCTTGAATCTGATCTTGGCGTCTTTGGCAATGGCCGAAAAGGCAATTCCACTTTTATTGGCAGCGTTTTGGGCTTCGATCTGCTGGTTCAATCCAGTGATGTTCTCATTCAGTTTCATGATCTGAGATTGGAGCTCACTGATCATATTATCTTTTTTGTCCAACTCTGCAATGGCCCGGTCGTACGCTTCCGATATCTTATCTACGCTCCTGCTGTTGTTCGCATTAATGGATAAGTCGAATCCCTCAAGATACGTATAGCCTTTAAGCTCGTTAACCAAGTCTGATCGCGTAGCATCAGAAACTTCTCCATTGAAGTAAAGACTCACTTTTTTCGTTTGAATATCAATATTTTCCCGTTGTAGCCAGAGGTCATTATTCGATAGGACTTCTTTCTTTAAAAACGATTTATAATCCCTGTTCTTATTGCTTTTACTCAAAACATTCACAAAGGTATAACCCGCTGGGATCATGGCTATAACGGCGAAAAATGCTGCAAATCTTGCAATGCGTCGTCGTTTCTTGGAATTCGCGTACTTGATCATTGGGAAACGCAGGAGCTTGAGCACCAAGAAGGTGGCCAATGCAATAAAAATCGTGTTTATCCCAAAAAGATATATGGCACCCAGCGCATAGGTATAGCCTGTGGTTCCGGCCGTTAGTCCAGGCTCGAAACCTTTAGCGAGACCGTAACCAACGGTACATAATGGCGGCATCAAGGCTGTGGCGATGGCCACACCAAAGATCACCGAAGCGATGGTCCCTTTTTTAGTTCGGGCAATAATGAGGGCCAGACCACCAAAAAAGGCGATCAATACATCCCGAATATCAGGTGCCGTACGTGCCAGTAATTCTGAGGAATCTTCCCGCAGGGGAAAAAACTTAAAGAATAGGAAGGCCGTCAAAACACTCAAGACCACCATGACCAAAAAGTTGATCAGTGATTTTTTTAGGGTATCGATATCGTTAATGGCCAAGGCCATCCCAATACCGAGAATAGGCCCCATGAGTGGTGATATTAACATGGCACCGATCACTACTGCGGTCGAATTGGCATTTAGCCCTACTGAGGCAACGAAGATCGAACAGATGAGGATCCATGCTGTAGCGCCCTTGAACGGAATGTCACTCTTAATGGCTTGTATGGTAGCATCGCGGTCGGTATCCTGACGGAACCCAAAAATCTCATATATGAAACTCTTGGAGCTTTTTATCAAGCCCTTGGCATCTTCCTTGACGTCTTCCTTGGCCTGCTCCACTTTTTCAGTGGCTTGCGCCTCGGCTTTTTTAGCAGCTTCTTCCTCCTCCGGGTTTATTTTATTTTCTTCCATACTTTATCACCAATAGTGTCCGTTCGCGTTGAAATGACCTTTAACTATCAAGCGCTTCTCGATTCATTAGTGTCGTTTTAACTCGAAGAAACCGTATTTCATTAGCCATACTGCTCGCCAAATTTATCTTTAACGTTTTGCAGTGTCTTTTTGATATCCTGTTCTTTTTCCTTCGGAAAGATAAGCAAAACATCATCTTTATCCACGATAATATAATCGCTGATACCATCGATGACCACAATTTTATTGCTCTTGGTCTTGATCATATTCCCAGACGCATCTTCCACTAAGGTTCGTGCATTCACTACGGCATTATTATTTTCGTCCTTATCTAGTTTATCGTATAGGGATCCCCAAGTCCCTAGGTCATTCCAATCGAATTCAGCAGGAAGCACGAACACATTGGACGATTTTTCCATGATAGCATAATCCACAGAGATATTCTCGGCATTGGCATAATTATCGCGCACAAAATCATCCTCAAACTCGGTATTATAAACGCCATATCCTTGTTCAAACAATTGAAACAATTCAGGCTGATTGGTTTGAAAGGCCTTTATGACACTTCCCACGCTCCACATGAAGATCCCGGCATTCCAAAGGAAATTACCTTGTTCGATGAAGGATTGTGCGGTCTTATAATCTGGTTTTTCACGGAATTGCTGCACAGGTTTAATGGCCTCGGTCACCGTTTTATCATACTCGATATACCCATAGCCCGTGTTCGGGAAGGCAGGTGTGATCCCTAAGGTCATTAGGGCATCGTTATTTTCGCAGAAGTCAAAGGCCTGTTTTACATTGGTACTGAAAGCCGCTTCGTCTTCGATCCAATGATCACTAGGCGCCACGATCATCAAGGCATCTGGGTTTTCCTTTTGGATCTTCAGTGAGGCGTATAGGATGCAAGGCGCTGTGTTTCGCATGGCAGGTTCCAATACCACTTGGCGTTTGGTGATGCCGGGCAGCTGCTCGAATACCAGATCGTTGTAGCGTTCATTGGTAAGAATGAAAATATTTTCCTTCGGGATAAGATGGCTTAGCCTCTGGAAGGTTTTCTGAATCAGGGTATCGCCCGTTCCGAGCATATCATGGAATTGCTTCGGAAACTCTTGGGTGCTCACTGGCCAAAATCGTGAGCCGACACCACCTGCCATTAATACTGCGTAATAGTTCTTGTTATTCATATTCCTCATTCCTGCGAAGGCAGGAATCTTATTAATATTAGTTCTTATATAATGGATTCCACATTTTTTTGTCATTCCCGCGAAGGCGGGAATCCACTTTTTAATAATTCATTCCGTTTGATTACTCAACACCTCCGTTTTATTTAATGAGATTCCCGCCTTCGCGGGAATGGTAATCATTCAATAACCTCCACCTCCGCATTAGGATTAAACAAATACACCTTCCCTGTCTTTAGCTCCACACATTCATGACGCTTCACACGCCTATTGCCTTTCTTGAAAGTACGTCCGTTATACATCATGAACGTACTACCAAAAGGTACTTCAAAAATAAAGGTTTTATCGTTAGGCGCATCATATTGTTTTAGTGCCAAGGCCAAATTGGTATCTGTATCGCTGGTCGCTCTCGGATTCTTGAAATGCTGTGCTAATAGTGGCAACAGGCTTTCAGGAAAAATATCAGGATTAATAAAGGGCAACATGAGGTGTTGAAAGGTCTGTTTCCACTCCTTACCGTGGGGTTTTATGAAACGCCCATAGGATTGATAGGCCTCAAAATGTGCGATCTCGTGGATCAGGGTGATGAGGAACCGGTGGGGATTCAGGTTGTCGTTAACGGTAATGCGATGCCTCCCATTGGGCAATTTGCGGTAATCGCCATGGCGTGTCTTGCGCTCTCGCTTCACTTTCACTTCCAGATGGTCATGTTTTAGGAGGACGGTGACTGCATTAAAGGCAGCAGCAGGAATATGATCTTTGAGGGTACTTGGCATATGCACAAAAATAAGCCAAAAAAAATAGTATCACTTCGAAGGTCCCGAACTTGTTTCGGGTAGTGTCATTACAAAAAGATCACCGTCACTTCGAGCCTGCCTGCCAGTAGGTAGGTGATTTGTGAGATTATTGAAATCAAAATATATTTTGATTGAAGATACCTAAGTTAAGCTTAAGCAAATTGTATCGAGAAGCAAGTAACAAAAGTTCTCGATACATCCCTCCTTTCAGTCGGGACACTCGAACTGACGAAACTCTCAACCAACTTCAATTCGCTTGATTCCAGCCATTTCGTTACAATCCCTTCGGAATCACTCAATGACCTTGAAATTCCGACGAAGTCGGAAAACCGTTCGTCCGTAGAAATAGCGAGTGAAGAAGCGGAAGTGCGAAGCAAGGCTTCAAGCATGCAGCTTCGA
>CBESOB010000022.1:0-20734 GCA_965530995.1 uncultured Flavobacteriaceae bacterium | reverse complement strand
GGCTCTATTTGCAACCTCGGTGGCTGTTTTAAGACCTGTTTCATCCTTTACTTTCTGTAACCATTTTAAACCCAGAGCTCCTACACCCTCAAAATTGCCTGGTCGCGTTCTTGGTTTCCAGATACCTGCGCGGTAATAATTAACATCTGTATCTTTTAGTTCATGCGCGATTTTTAAAACTTGTTCTTCTGTCTCCGCACTACATGGTCCGGCAATCACCAAAGGGTGCTCCAAATTCATATCATCTAACCATGTTCTTAATTCTTTCTTATTCTCCATAATTCAATTTTATACTATTCCTTTCAATATCTGTTTAATGTGATTTGTATTTTCCATTTCTGTGTAAATCGCTTGATAATCATCTGTTTCTAAGTAGCCCTTGAATTCTTTGAGATTTGCAATATATTCCTCAAGCGTTTCTATGATATTTTCCTTGTTTTGTTTGAAAATAGGGGTCCACATAGCGGGAGAGCTCTTTGCTAATCGCACGGTACTCTCAAATCCACTGCCAGCCATATCAAAAATATCTCGCTCATTTCGTTCTTTATCAATCACTGTTTTACCCAACATGAATGAACTGATATGCGATAGATGAGACACATAGGCAATATGTTTATCATGTGCTTTTGGATTCATGTATCGTATTCGCATACCCATATCAGAAAAAATTTGCAAGGCTTTTTCTTGAAGTTTAAAGGCGGTCTCTTCAACTTCGCAAATAATATTGGTCTTCCCTTTAAACAAATCATTAATGGCTGCGCTAGGTCCTGAAAATTCTGTCCCTGAAATAGGATGCGTCGCTAACAGGTTTCTACGGTTTTTATGACCTCGGGTTAGGTCGCAAATAGCCTCTTTGGTGGATCCCACTTCAATGACGAGTGTTGTTTCATCCACAGTATCCAGAACTTGATTGATGATGTCTAAAGAGGCATCTACCGGTACCGATACAATTACGAGGTCCGCATCATTAATATCTGATATAGCTGATGTTAGATCTATTATTCCTAGATCCAGCGCCTCATCGAGATGTGACTGATTTGCATCGATACCATACATAGTCACATCAGAATATGCTCTCTTTAAATCCAGAGCCATGCTTCCTCCTATCAAACCAATTCCTATAACATATATCTTCTGCATATCCATTTATTTAATGCGTTCGATAGCTTCTTTAATCTTTTCAGCAGGGACACATAATGAAAACCTTATATAACCTTCTCCTTGACTTCCAAAAATACTTCCAGGGGTTATAAAAACACCTTTTGTATCTAGAATGTCGTCTATGAATTCTTCTGAATTTATCTTATTGTCAGGCAATTTTGCCCAAACAAAAAGTCCTGAAGCCTGCTTATCATAAGTGCAATTAAGTACGTTAGCCAGTTCCCAAATTAATTGACGTCTTTCTTCGTACACACTGGTCAAACTAGAAAACCACATATCTCCTGAAGCAAGCGCTTGAATTGCCCCTTTCTGTATTCCATAGAACATACCGGAATCCATATTGCTTTTCACTTTTAGTATATGATCAATGTACCTTTGATCGCCACAAACCATTCCTACTCGCCAGCCTGCCATATTAAATGACTTACTTAGGGAATTGAGCTCCAGCCCTATGTTCTTGGCTCCTGCGATATTCAAGAAACTTATCGGTGAATCATTTAGTATAAAGCTATAAGGATTGTCATTAACGATCAAGATATCATGCTTTATGGCAAACGAAACAATCTCTTCAAAATCCCTTTTGGTTGCTTTTGCACCGGTAGGCATATGGGGATAATTGATCCACATGATTTTTACTTTACTAAGATCCCGTTCTTCCAATTTCTCTAGGTCAGGTAACCAATTATTCTCCTGGGACAAATCGTAAGGAATAGGTTTTGCTCCAATCAATTTTGTAACAGATTCATACGTTGGGTAACCCGGGTTTGGGATAAGAACCTCATCCCTTGGATTCACAAATGCCAACGAAATATGCATGATGCCTTCCTTACTTCCCATTAATGGAAGTATTTCAGAATTTGGATTCAGTCCCACATAAAAGTGATCCCTATAAAAATCTGCAATAGCTTGACGTAATTCTGGTAATCCTTGATAACTTTGGTATTGATGCGCTTTTTCATCATGCACCCTTAAAGTGAGTTCGTTTATAGCCTGAGAGGGCGGCCTTAGATCCGGACTACCTATACCCAAGTTTATTATGGGCACTCCTTTTGCAATGCGCTTGTTTACTTCTCGCAATTTTTTTGAGAAATAATACTCTTCAACGGTTTTCAATCTTTTTGCAGGCTCGATCATACTCTTCCATTTTTATATTCACCTAGAACTTTGAAATCTTCAGCCATGATCTCTATAATCGATTTCGCTTTGAGGTATTGATCGTATTTCTCAAACGTAATATCCACAAAAAAGGCATATTTCCATAGCGTATTTAACTTCGGCAAGGATTGTATTTTCGTAAGGTTCATTTTACAATCGCTCATGACATTCAAGATTGCCGCCAAACTTCCTCGTTTATGATCCACATCAAATTTAATAGACGCCTTATTGATTTCTGAAAGATCCAATACTGAATTCGATGTTTTTACGATCATGAATCGCGTTTCGTTATGCTTCATGGTTTGAATGCGCTCAGCAAGTATATTCAGTTCATATATCTTAGCGGCTGTCTTACTTGCAATTGCAGCAATTCCTTTTAATTGGCCCTGTTGTATGCGTTTAGCAACATCAGCCGTGTCCTTATCTTCTACAAGTTTAATTTTTGGAAATTTCTTGAAAAATTCTTTGCACTGCAGCAGTGCCATAGGGTGGGAATGGACTTCATGGATGTCATTAATGGATTGACCCTCCAGCGCCATTAAATTATGTTGCACATCCAAATAATGTTCACCAATTATATGGAGGTGGTGCTGATCTATTAATGCATAATTTGGGATGATCGATCCGGCAATGGAATTCTCAATGGCCATGATAGCCAGATCACTATCCTTATTCAGTAAACTATTTACAAGTTCGTCAAATGTCAAACACTCATTCACATGAATATTATCACTAAAATACTCCTGTGATACCGCATGATGAAACGATCCTTTGATTCCTTGTATGGCTACTCTTTTTATCATATAAAAAAAGCCTCGATGTTTTTTATCGAGACTTTATATATTTTATGTTCTATCATTTACAAACACAAAGTCTCATTTTCCCTAAAGTAGAAAAAATAAAACCAAGCATTATAAATGAAATTTCTTTTCATGTGATCAAATAAGAGTGCTAATGTAATTAATAATTCGAGAAATCAAAATTGTATCAAAGCGTTTTTTACGTTCGGTAGATATTTTTAAAGATTTAATTAAAAAACTCATTAGAATTATAATATGTTTATTTTTGAATCAAAGTTTTAATCATGTCCATAATAGTTGAACAGATCTCTAAAGTCTATAGCCAACAAAAGGCGTTGAACAATGTCTCTTTTAGTATAGAAAAAGGTGAAATAGTAGGGTTTTTAGGGCCTAATGGTGCTGGTAAGTCAACTATGATGAAGATTTTAACCACCTATTTAAAAGCCTCCGAAGGCAAGGCCTATGTAAACGGGCACGATATAAATACAAATCCATTGGGTGTGCAGACAAGTGTAGGTTACTTGCCTGAGCATAATCCGTTATATATGGAGATGTATGTCAAAGAATATCTTCAATTCAATGCGTCCGTCCATAACATAAACAAGCTAAGAATCCAAGAAGTAATAGACTTGACGGGCTTGCAACCAGAAGTACACAAGAAAATAAGTCAATTATCCAAAGGATACAGACAAAGAGTTGGATTAGCCAATGCCTTGCTCCATGACCCAGAAGTCTTGATCCTTGATGAACCAACTACCGGACTGGACCCTAACCAATTAATGGATATTAGGCAATTAATAAGAAATGTCGGGAAAGAAAAAACAGTCTTGTTATCCACTCATATCATGCAAGAAGTTGAGGCTATTTGTGATCGTGTGATTATTATTAACAAGGGTGAAATCGTCGCGGATAAGTCATTGACCGAACTAAAAACTAACCAAGAACAAGTAATAGAAGTAGAATTTGACTACCGTGTAGAAGATGTGGCGCTAAAAAACCTTAACCACGTTAAATCGGTAAACAATATTCGTGATTTTTTATATGAAATTACTTTTTCAGTTGAAAAGGATATGCGCCCTAAAGTCTTTGATTTTGCGCACGATAACGGTTTAAAAATCCTTAAACTGAACCAGAAAAACGCAAGCCTTGAAAGTCTTTTTAGAGAACTTACAATGGCTTAGTATTTGATAATCGAGTCAAAATAACACCAAAACCATTGGCCGATGAATAGTGTTTTTTATCAATAGAAGGATAATAATTCGCTCTACTCTCACTTTTTTAGTTAAATTGTATCTCCCTATCTATAAAAACTTTCGCTACTTCAAGTTTTTAAAATACTAGTCTGAAACTCTAACTACAACTAATGAAAAAAATTACATTATTGATCATAATGTCGTTCAGTGCTACCTGTATTTTTTCACAGGTGTTAAATGAACCAGCCAACTGGCCGAATACAAATTGGGCAATAAGTGGCACATATAATACTGCAGGTTTATTGAATGACCCAACGGCTAGCGATGCGTTTACCTTTGATGACGACGGTGCTGGAAGTACTTCTGATGATGATATTACAGCAGACTCGCAAATTATAGACCTAACCCCTGCTTTTAATGCCAGTGAAACACTCTTACTGTTCTCCGGAATCTATAATCACAGGGATATAGGTGGCACTTTAGACCTTGACTATTGGGATGCAGATACTTCCGCGTGGACATCTATTTTCGATTTTACGGGTAATGGTTCAGGATCGGATTATGCAAATTGCACCAATATGCAGGCGTATGAAGCAGGATTGGATATTGGTAGTTTCTCGGCCACACAATTAAGTGGTTTTAAATATCGATTTGCCTACGATGATGCCGATGGCTGGCAATGGGGCTTTTGCATACAACAACCATTACTAGTTTCAACAATGGTCACACCGCCTAATTGCGACTCTGTTCTGACTAACCCAATAAATGGTGCAACAGATGTAAATGAAAGCGAAGTACTTACTTGGAGCCCCGCGACAAATTTCCCTATAGGGTATAAGATTACCATAGGAAGTACCTCTGGAGGAACAGATGTTGCCAATAATATTGATGTTGGTAACACACTAACTTTGGACCCTGGAACACTTGCCTTTGCCACCACCTATTACGTGACGATTACGCCCTACGGTTCCTCAGGAGATGCCACTGGATGTGTTGAAGAGAGTTTTACGACAAGAGACGACCCTAATGTAATAGTAGATTGTGATGCAGGAGCTGTAAACACGACATATTGTTACATTAGTAACGATACAATGCAATTCAATTTTACCAGTTCTAGTGGTTTTCCTTTGAATATACGTTTTAACGCAGGGCAGGTTGAGAATAATTTTGATGAGGTCATAATCCTGGACTCTGACGGTGTGACGGATCTTAATGCCGCTACACCTTATGGTAATGGAGGAGATCTCACTGGGCTAATGTATACATCAACTGGTGATGCCCTTACCGTCATTATTCAATCAGATGGCTCTATTAGTTGTGAGTCGAATGGTTTTATAGAATGGGATTTTGACGTATGGTGCCAGACCTGTACGCCGCAAACTGTTGATTTTGCAATTAACGGTGAATGTGAGCTTACTGGAGAATTTACGGTAGATGTGGATATCACTGATTTGGGGTCAGCAACATCAATAACTGTTTCCGATGACCAAGGTAGTGATGATCAGGCAACTTCTGCGACAGGAATATTGACCTTCGGACCATATCCTGCCAGCACAGAGGTCATAATTACGGTTGCAAACACAGATGACGCCAATTGTATTGTAACTAGTTCTCCATTAACATTTCTATGTCCTCCGCCACCTAATGCCTGTTCTATTGTTTATGCAGGTGAAGATGCTATGGTTGATTGTGAAAACCCGAGTACGGATCTCACAGCTTCATTCATGTCAGTTGGTACAGATACTAGTGTTTATGAAGTTAACGCCTTGGATGCCTGTCCAACGCCACCGCTTTCTAGCGGGACTCCGAGTGGGATAGATATAGACGACAGATGGTCTCAACCAATTGATATGACTTTTGACTTTTGCTTTTTTGGCAACACTTATGACCAGTTGCTTATTGGTGCCAATGGCTTGCTAACATTCGATGTGGCCCTGGCTGGACAATTCTGTCCATGGTCATTCAGCGCGTCAGTACCAAGTCCAAGTTTACCACTCAATGCCATTTATGGCGCATATCATGATATAGACCCTAGTGTTTGCGGTAATATTGAATATTACGTATTAGGTAGTGCCCCAGCCCGACAATTCGTTATCAATTTTATCAATACCTGTCAGTTCAGTTGCAATGATCTTGAATCATCACAGCAGATCATACTTTATGAATCTTCAAATAATGTGGATGTTAATATTTTCGACAAACCTACATGTACCTCTTGGAATAGTGGTAATGCAGTTATCGGGGTACAAAATAGTGACGGAACCATTGGATTTACACCACCGGACAGAAATACGGGGCCTTGGTCTGCAACCAATGAATTCTGGAGATTTGCACCTGGAGGATCGGCAAATTATGTGTTTGAATGGTTTGAAGGAGATATCTCATTAGGGAATTCTGAAACTATCACTGTAACTCCAGAACAAACAACGACGTATACAGCATCTGTTGCTTATAATGTTTGTGATGGAAGCCTTGAAACAATCACCGATGAGGTCACGATAGAAGTTGTCTCAGAAAACGTTTCTATTATGCAACCCGATGATTTTGAAGAATGTGAAGATAATACAGATGGTTTTACCTCTTTCGACTTAACAGAACTCGACAGCACGATCTTATCCGGCATTACTGGCTATAGTGTGTTTTATTTCCAATCCCTTGCAGATGCAGATAACAATGAAAATGTAATTTCAGCCGCCAATGCATTTACAAATGTTTCCAATCCGCAAACGATTTATGCCCGAGCTCAAAAAGACACTAGTGTTAACTGTTATGATTTGACATCTTTCGACCTCATAGTGACTAATTGTGTATTTCCACAAGGTATATCACCGAATAATGATGGTCTTAACGATAGTTTTGATCTTGCTGATTACGAGGTGAGCGATATAAAGATCTATAATAGAAACGGAATTTTGGTCTATTCAAAAAAGAACTATTCGAATGAATGGCGCGGTCAATCAAAAGATGGAAGTGAGCTGCCTGTTGGCACTTACTTCTATATCATGCGATATCGCGAAGGGTTGCAAAGAAGTTCTTGGATATACATCAATAAATAAATCCCAATGACCAAACAAACTAAAAAAATGAAAAGTTTATATATAATCAGTATCACTTTGCTTTTAGCCTTCGATATTAGCGCTCAACAAGATCCACAGTATACGCAATACATGTATAATATGAGTGTCATTAATCCGGCGTATGCTGGATCAAAGGAAAATCTATCATTTGGATTGCTCTATCGACAACAATGGAGTGGCTTTGATGGCGCTCCTAATACCGGAACATTTTTCGGTCATGCACCAGTGAGTGATAAAGTAGGACTAGGACTTTCTGCTATTTCAGACGAAATAGGACCAGTGAAGGAAACCAACATTTATGCTGATTTCTCGTATACCCTTGATCTAGAAGGCGAACACAAATTGTCTTTTGGATTAAAAGCTGGCGCAACATTCCACGATATAGGATTAGCGAATTTGGACCTTATAGATCCTAACGATGTGTTTTTTAGCGAAAACATAAACTCTACAACACCTAATATTGGTGCAGGCGTATTTTATCACTCCGATACATATTATTTAGCTGCTTCGGTACCAAATATTTTAAGTTCTGTTCATATAGACAGCAATGGCACCAAAATAGGATCTGAGTCCTCTCATTATTTTTTAACTGGAGGCTATGTGTTTGACCTATCTCCAAATACTAAATTGAAACCTTCGTTTCTTGTGAAGTCGTCCTTCAGTTCTCCTACGTCTTTTGACCTGAATCTTAACGCCTTGTTTTTTGAGAAATTTGAAGTTGGAGCCTCTTATAGATTAGATGATTCTTTTTCTGGGCTCGTCAATTTTGCGATCACTCCCAGTTTGAGAATTGGGTATGCTTACGATAGCATTACATCAGAAATTAAGGCTTTCGCGCCAGCTTCACATGAATTCATGCTATTATTCGATTTAAATCTTCCAAAGAGAATATCACGCTCACCTAGATTCTTTTAACCAGTTAAGCTAACACGATCATGAAAAAAATAATAATACAATTAACATTACTTTTTATTAGTAGTTCATGCTTAACTGCTCAAAATAAAACTACAAAAAAAGCTGATAAGCATTATGATAGATTCGAATTTGTAGAAGCAGCGGAGGCATATGCCAAAATAGCCGATAACGGAGATGGAGACACCTATGTATATTCAAGGCTTGCCGAATCGTATTATAATATTTTCAATACGGAAGACGCCGAAAAATGGTATGCCAAAGCTTTAGAGACTTCTGAAGACCCGGAAATGGCATATAAATATTCCCAAATGTTAAAGGCCAATGGAAAGTATGAGGAATCTAATGAATGGATGAAGAAATTCGTAGACATGCGCCCTGGAGATATTCGAGCCGCAGCGTTTAGGGAACATCCGGATTATCTACCCAGGATCTTGGAGAAAGGTAAAAAGTTCAATATTCAAAATTTGGATTTTAATACCGAATTTTCCGATTTTGGTGGGTCTGTGAATGCTAACGAGCTATTTTTTGCATCCGCAAGGAATACTGGGAGAAAAACCTATGGATGGAATGAAGAACCATTTCTTGATATGTATTCTGTTACCATGAATGATGATGGAAATTTTAGTTCGACGTATTTACTCGAAAATAGTATAAATACTAAATATCATGAAGGTCTCGCAACATTCAGTCCAGATGGCAAGACCATGTACTTTTCTCGTGAAAGTTATTTTGAAAATCAATATGAGAAGGACCCCGACTCTAAAAATAAATTTAGTGTTTTACAACTTTTCAAAGCCAAAAAAGAAAGCGGTGCATGGGGAAATGTTGAAGCACTTTCAATTAATAGCGCTTCGTACTCAATCAAGAACCCTTCTTTAAGTCATGATGGGAAAACTTTGTACTTTGCTTCAGATATGCCTAGTGGATATGGCCTATTTGATATTTACAAGGCAGAAGTGGCTAGCGATGGCTCGATTGGTAAACCCGAGAATCTAGGACAGAAAATCAATACGGAAGCCCAAGAAATGTTTCCTTATATCAGCGAGAACAACACCCTGTATTTTTCATCCAATGGCCCTCTAGGCCTAGGAGGCCTTGATGTGTATCACACTAGGGTAGTGGATGGTAAATACACCCCAGTTAGGAATATAGGAATCCCTATAAACAGTGCTGCCGATGATTTCGCCTTTACCATCAATGAAGAATCGGAACAAGGTTTTGTTTCCTCCAATAGATTTGGCGGAAAAGGTAGTGATGACATTTATGCCATTAAAAAATTACAACCACTATGTGATGTCTTGGTAACAGGAACTATTACAGATAACAAATCAGGCGCGCCTCTTGCAGGAGCAACGGCAACACTATTGGATGGCCAGAATAATATAATTTCATCCAAGGTTTCGGATGCCGATGGAAACGTGGCGTTTATAATTGAATGCGATATGGATACCAATTTGGAAGTCGTAATGGATGACTATGAAAGTAATAAAACTGTCATTGCAGGAACTTCTGAGGAAGAAATGACCGTGAGTCTTGCATTAAATCCAATCGAAAAGTTAATTGTTGAAGATCGAATTCTTTTGAACCCTATTTATTTTGATTTTGACGCATCGAACATCACAGCGCAAGCAGCCTTTGAATTGGATAAATTGGTTCAGATCATGAATAAATATCCAGGTCTTGTCATAAATGCAACCTCACATACCGATAGCAGAGGTAATACTATTTATAATGAAAGGCTCTCAGATAGACGAGCAAAAACCACGGTTCAATATGTTATTTCTAAAGGTATTACCGATTCAAGGATCTCTGGAACAGGGAAAGGTGAGAATGAACCGATCTATGATTGTGGATCTAAATGCAGTGAGGAAGAACACCAAATGAATAGACGTTCGGAATTCATCATTATAAGTGGTGGACCGAATTCGCAATAAATTGAATTAACTAACTAACCAATTAATTCAAGAAAGTCCAAATCTCCAATTGAGGTTTGGGCTTTTCAATTGAATATGAGTCGTCCTGTATAAAACTCTTCAACAGCGATTACAGGAGGTCGATTAATTGAAATAACATCGCCATTGCTTCGTATCTCGCCCGTTAATGATTGCTGCGGGTTGATGATCATATCATTGCTCCCCCTATGAAATATGGTGACATTTTCCGCAATTAAATCGCTACCTTCAAAACGCCCACTACCTGAAAAGAAACCAATATTTATATTTTCTACAGATCCTGACATAAAAATATTAGTCAGATTATTTGTTACTATAACAATAGATTCACTATTTACTTGAAGGTTAAAGTCACCATCGCTATGATAAAAACCCTCCTCAACACCAAATTCATCGGACCTTAATAATATATCGTCATAATTCAATATTCCATCACTACTGACGGTTAAGCCAGAACTGTTCCTGATCTCTGTAAGGTTTGGCGAACTGACAAACACTTTAGTGATTCCATAATCCCGTGATAAATTACAGCCATTATCGTTCATCATGATCAGTCGTCCATCCTCAACGTATACCTTTATATCATTCAATAAGTATTCACCCGTTTCAACAACTACCTTTTGATCGGCATCTTCCTTGACTATAAGTTCTATGCGTTCAAAAACCGTAATCTTATCAAAGGAATCTACAGTGAATTCTTGTTGGACAATACTACCGGCATTCTGGAAACAATCAGGGACATTCTCACCGTTGCAGGCAAGTAACATGATCATGACCGTTATACAATAAAATTTCTTCATAACTATAATCTCATCCCTATTCCAAATTCAACAGCTTCAGCTTTGGCACCATGCGATTTCAAGGTAATGGCACCAAACAACTTTTCTCCAAAATACCGTTTCAACCCAATCCTATTATATACACGTCCTTCAAAATCATATGGATAATATATATAATACCCTAACTGCATTTCAACCGACATTTTATTAATGAATAATTCATGACCAACAAAAACACCCACACGTTTCCAGTCTTCATCACCGGATACATTGAATTCTGGAAAAGCAACCGAATTAAAATATATCAACTCCTTCAAGAATTTTGAGAAAAAAATATCAGCGCCTACTTGAATAGCACTTTTCCTATTCAAACGCTTATCCGCATATGCAGAAACGATCAGGAATGGGTATTGCCCCATACCAATGATATCACTCTCATTGATACCGCTTCGAAGGGCGACGTTATATTTAATTTTTTCAGTGTATTTCCTATCTTCTGTTGAAGCTATGTATTCCGGTTCGTTTTCATACTCCAGTGAGTAATTAGCGCCTAAATTGAAAGCGAATATATTCGTTGAGGTATTAGGCGCCCTAACATTTGCATTGCTATTGTGAATAATCGAGATTCCCGCTTGCAAACCAAACCCTTTAAAGATGTTCTCCTTCTTGTAATTCAACATGACATAAGTAGTACTCAGCAAATCAGACCCATATGCATTATTTCTGAAATTTTCCTCCTTATCATATGGGTTAGTTGTATATGCTATTCCTTGACCAATACGGAACATAAGGTGTCGTTTCAAGAAATAAAAATTGTAGTGTGCATATAGGCCATAATTATCACCGAGAAACTCGTTTTTCATATTTTGATAAACGAATGAAAAACCCCAGTCCGGATAATTATATCTGCTTTCCCATGAGGCATGTCCAAATGTTTTTCTGCTGTAGCTCAATATCACGCCATTAGGATGGCCAGTAATAAGGTGAGAAATGTCAGGGTTATGCTCGAGTATGGTTCCATAATAAAAATTGGCATCCAAGGAAAACAGTTTCGGGTCCTCTTGAGCAAAAGAAATTGTGGAAACGACCACGAAAATGTAGGTTAACAGATTCTTCATTGCATATCAATCAACGCAAATGTAGCCTTTTTATTAGAATAGTTTTGAGGCGATAGCCTTGATGTTAGATGAATTACCCATGGAGTAAAAATGCAATACGGGGACTCCACTTTTTATCAATTCTTTGCATTGATTGACGGACCATTCTATACCAATTTGTTTTACGGCTTCGTTATCCTTGCTTTTTACAACTGCCATAATTAGGTCATCAGGAATATTCGCATTAAAGCGATGGGGTATAAGGTTGAGTTGTTTTTTAGTGGCTATAGGTTTCAATCCCGGAATAATGGGTACGGTTATACCCGTGCTCCTGCACTTCTCAACGAATTCAAAATATTTGGCATTATCGTAGAACATTTGGGTGACGATATACGTCGCTCCAGCTTCGATTTTCTTTTTCAGGAAATGAATGTCACTATCTAGACTTGGAGCCTCAGCGTGCTTCTCTGGATAACCGGCTACTCCGATACAAAAATCTGTTTGACTTGTATTTTGAAGGTCTTCATCGAGATAATTTCCGTTATTCAATTCCACTATTTGTTTTACCAAATCACTTGCAAAATTATAACCGTCTTTCTCAGGTTTGAAATAGACTTCAGATTTTACTGCATCGCCTCGCAAGGCCATCACATTATCAATGCCCAAAAAATCTAGATCGATCAAGAAATTTTCTGTATCCTCCTTATCAAAACCACCACACAAAATATGAGGCACTGCATCCACTTGGTACTTGTTTTGTATCGCTGAACATATCCCAACTGTTCCAGGACGTTTGCGCACGATCTTCTTTTGAATAAGACCATTATCCAGTTCCTTATACACATATTCCTCTCGATGGTAGGTCACATCAATGAATGGAGGCTTGAACTCCATTAAAGGGTCGATATTATCGAAAATCGACTGGATATTCTGCCCTTTAAGAGGTGGAAGGATCTCAAAGGAAAAAATGGCTTTCTTACTGTTTTGTAAATGATCTTTTACTTTCATAATAGGCCTGCGAAAGCAGGTATCTGTTTTTTATGTCACTAATTCACGAACTCTTTTAGTGCCACTTATAGCTATATTATTTTTTTTGCGTTACCCAAGGGTCGCGCTTTCCGCTATATCTTTTTACTTCTTCTCGATAAAATGCTCCTTAAGGTCGCATCACTCGAACTGACGTAAAAAGGATACCACTTCAATCGCTAACGCTTTACTCAGCTAAATTAGGGTTCAACCATTTTTTGGCTTCATTATCGCTAATGTTTCTACGATTTGCATAGCCTTTCAATTGATCTTCAGTTATTTTTCCAAGTCCGAAATATTTGGCCTCAGGATTTGCAAAATAATACCCGCTCACACTTGCTGCTGGCCACATGGCTAGACTTTCTGTCAATTCTACGCCTATGTTCTCCTTGACTTTCAAGAGATCCCAAATAGTTTGTTTTTCAAGATGATCCGGACATGCCGGATACCCTGGCGCTGGACGAATGCCTTTATAATTCTCTTTGATCAATTCTTCATTTGATAAATTCTCTTCACTGGCATACCCCCAATAATTCGTTCGTATTTCTTCGTGTAGATATTCGGCATAGGCCTCTGCCAAGCGGTCTGCTAAAGCCTTGATCATTATAGAATGATAATCGTCATGATCAGCTTCAAATTCATCTGCCAATTCTTGTGTTCCGAAGCCTGTAGACAGGCAAAAACAGCCAATATAATCTTGCTTGTTAGAATCTGTAGGCGCTATGTAATCGGCCAATGCAATGTTCGGTACACCATCTCTCTTCTTCAGTTGTTGGCGAAGTGTCAAGAACGTGTTTTGATGCTCTCCTAATTCATTATAAATCGCGATATCATCATCATTTATACTATTTGCAGGAAACAATCCGAAAACAGCTTTAGCCTTTAATGATTTTTCTGAAAAAATGCGCTTTAGTAATGCCTGCGCATCCTCAAATAATTCTTTGGCTTGTATGCCAACGACCTCATCAGATAAGATGTTTGGATATCTACCATGAAGATCCCAACTCCTGAAAAACGGGCTCCAATCTATATAATCCTCTAATTTACTGATATCAAAGTCTTCAATAACTTGGACACCTAATTGTCGTGGCCGTTTAATTTCAGTAATCTCCCAGTTAATGCCAAACTTCTTTTTACGCGCTTCCTCAATAGATATATAATTCTTTTGCTTGCCTCGTTTCAAGAATTGCGCCCTGAATTTATCATAATCTTCACGTATCTGATTTTCATATAACTGACTACCGTCTTTCAATAATTCTCCTACCACGGTTACAGCTCTCGACGCATCGTTAATATGAACGACCGTATTATTGTAATGAGGTGCTATCTTAACTGAGGTGTGTGCTCTAGATGTGGTTGCACCACCTATAATTAACGGAACCGACAAATTCTTCTTTTCCATTTCCTTGGACACATAGACCATTTCATCTAATGAAGGTGTTATCAATCCGCTTAGACCAATAATATCCACCTTTTCCTTTATGGCTATTTCTATAATTTTTTCTGGCGGCACCATGACACCTAAGTCCACAATTTCATAATTGTTACATCCTAAAACAACACTTACAATATTCTTTCCGATATCGTGTACATCTCCCTTAACGGTAGCCATCAGGATCTTACCGGCAAATTCAACCTTGCCATCTTTTTCTTCTTCGATGTAGGGTTGGAGATAAGCCACAGCCTTTTTCATGACTCGTGCAGATTTTACCACTTGAGGCAAGAACATTTTACCACTCCCAAAAAGATCTCCAACAACGTTCATTCCAATCATTAAATGACCTTCAATGACTTCAATCGGCCTTTTTGATGCTTGTCGTGCTTCTTCTACATCTTCAATAATAAACGCATCAATGCCTTTTACCAAGGCGTGTGTAATTCTATCCTGTAATGGTTCGTTTCGCCATTCTTGTATGGACTCATTGACTTCCCTCTTATTGCCTTTTACGGTTTCAGCAAAATCAACCAAACGCTCCGTGGCATCATCTCGTCTATCGAAGAACACATCTTCCACCAATGCGAGTAGTTCCTTATCAATTTCATCGTAAACCTCTAACATAGATGGATTTACGATTCCTAAATTCATACCATGCTGTATTGCATGATAAAGAAAAGATGCGTGCATGGCTTCGCGAACAGTATCATTTCCACGAAAAGAAAATGACACATTGCTAACACCTCCGGAAACGTTTGAATACGGCAAATGCTCCCTTATCCATTTAGTAGCTTTAAAGTAATCCAAGGCATTCAGCCTATGTTCTTCCATTCCTGTAGCCACAGGAAAAATATTGGGGTCAAAAATGATATCCTGAGGAGGAAAGTTCACTTCATTCACCAATATATCGTAAGAGCGCTTACAGATATCGATACGTCTTTGATAATTATCCGCTTGCCCAGTGTCGTCAAAAGCCATCACAATAACGGCAGCACCATAGCGCTTAACCAATTTTGCTTGGCGTTTGAACTCCGCTTCACCTTCCTTTAAACTAATAGAATTAACCACACTTTTGCCTTGTACCACTTGTAGCCCAGCTTCAATGATTTCCCACTTTGAGCTATCGATCATAATCGGGATTCTCGCGATATCGGGTTCAGAAGCAATTAAATTAAGGAAGGTCGTCATGGCATACACGCCGTCGAGCATACCCTCGTCCATATTGACATCCAGGATCTGGGCACCTCCTTCAACTTGATGCCGAGCGACCGCCAGGGCTTCATCGTATTTTTCTTCTTTTATTAGCCTAAGGAATTTTCGAGAACCCGTGACATTGGTCCGTTCTCCAATATTTATGAAGTTACTTTCCGGAGTAACAATTAAAGGTTCCAGACCAGATAAGGTCAAATATTTTTTACAGTCGCTATCTACCATTAAACTTTAATTTTTAATAATCTCGGTTGGTATTTTTCGGCAACTTCTGCGATGGCTTTTATATGTTCTGGATTAGTACCACAACAACCTCCAATGATGTTTATGAGGCCATCTTTAAGATAGTGCTCAATCAGTTCTTTCATTTCATCGGGAGTTTGGTCGTACTCGCCAAAGGCATTTGGTAAACCGGCATTGGGATGTGCTGAGACATTGAAATCCGTTTCGTTAGCCAGGCGCTGTAAATAAGGTTGTAATTGCTCAGCGCCAAGGGCACAATTAAAGCCTACACTCAATAATGGAATATGTGAAATAGACGCTAAAAACGCCTCCACAGTTTGACCCGAAAGTGTTCTGCCAGAAGCATCGGTAATCGTTCCTGACACCATAATGGGTATGTCAATATTCCGTTCTTCCTTGACTTCTTCAATAGCAAACAAAGCTGCCTTGGCATTCAGCGTATCAAAAATGGTTTCCACTAATAACACATCCACGCCACCATCTATCAAAGCCTCTGTCTGTAGTTTATAAGTCTCTCTTAATTCGTTAAAAGTGATCGCTCGATATTCTGGCCTATTGACATCTGGCGAAAGACTTGCTGTTTTATTGGTAGGCCCTATACTTCCGGCGACGAATCGTGGCTTGCCAGGGTTGGCCTTTGTAAATTCCTCAGCAACTTGTTTGGCAATCCTAGCGGATTCAAAATTTAGCTCGTATACCAAGCTTTCCATGCCATAATCTGCCATGGCAATAGTCGTCCCAGAAAAGGTATTGGTCTCAACAATATCTGCGCCTGCTTCAAAATACGAACGATGTACATCTGCAATGGCTTTAGGTTGTGTTAATGATAACAGATCGTTATTTCCTTTTAAGGAAGATGGATGATCCTTGAAACGCTCTCCTCGAAAATCTTCTTCAGAAAAATCATAACGCTGCAGCATAGTGCCCATAGCGCCATCAAGAACAAGAATTTTATCATGAATTATTTCACTAATATTTTTCATATACGAACAAGATGTTTCAATATTCAATGCAGATGAATTCCACACTCTCTCTTTATTAATCCTTTTATTGGGTCGAAATAGGTGTCGTTTTTTGGCAATTCATTTTCAACGAGGAAACGATCTAGATCTTCATCGGACCAATAATAAAATGGGCTTACTTTTAATATCCCCTTATTGGAATAACTTATTATATCCTTGGAATCCCTATACTCCGTTTGCCTCACTCTTATATTTGTAAACCACAACTCTGGTTGGTGTTCATTAAGAGCCCGTCTAAATGGTTCCAATTTAAAGATTTCTGAGAATTCTTCGTGTTCCGAATCATTTAAATCAGGTATGTCGACTAAAGCATTTAAATTGTATTTATTACTCAAAGGTGAATAGATATTTATTTTCAAATTGAACTTATTGATCAAATATCTCGCATGATCATATGTTTCCGATAAATTTAGTCCTGTATCACACCAGACCACATTAATGTTCTTGTCTTTTTTATGAATAGTCCTCAATAAAGCAGCAGAATATACCCCGAAACTCGTGGTCACTATTCTTTTTTGAGTGAGACTTAGTGCCCATTCAATTATATAATCAGGTGTTTTATGTCTTAACTCTTTATTTAATTCTTCTATATTTACTTCTATCATAAAATCAATTAAACCTCAATTTTTTATAAGGAATCAACCCGTCATCTTAACACTCTTATTTATAAAAACCCTGTTTAAAAGTGTGGATAACTGATCAAACTCTATCAAGAAAGCATCATGCCCGTGAACGGATTTGATCTCACCGATCGTAATATTTTCTTTTACGCCTTTTAACTCTACATAGGTATCCCAATTCTCTTCTGGTTTAAAAAACAAATCCGAGTTTATGGTAATCAGATGGATATCTGCTGAAATTATTGAGGCAACTTCTTGAAAATCACTCCTTTTGTTTGTGATGTCGATTGTTCGTAATACTTGATTCATTAATTTATATGCTGATACTTGAAACCGATCATTCAATATATTACCATGATGATTCAACCAGCTCTCAACATTGAAAAGCGTATTTTCTTTCTTGCTTCGTTGAAACTTCTGGGTAAACGACTCTGGCGTTCGATACAAGGTCATGGCATGCAATCTCGCATCAAACAAGGGCTTATTGGAATTATTCAGGATACTGTCTTGTATATGGCAATTCGCGATTAACCAATCGGTAGATTTCCAATCTGCAGCAATAGGGATTAAATTTTCTATCAAATTTGGTTTCAGTGCTGCCAACTCCCAAGCAATTCCACCACCTACAGACCCGCCAATTACGGCAAATAAAGTTTTTATTTTAAGTTTTGCTATCCCAATAGAAAAAATTCTTGCAATATCTCTTGCGGTAAAATCTTTGTAATTCTTGATAAGGTGAGTTTCATTACTGTCAAATCCATTGCCAGGAATATTGAAAGCCAATACTGAATAATGATTTGTGTCAATACATTTTCCGTTTCCAATGAGGTCATTCCACCAACCAGATTCTCCAATGACATTAGAATTTCCAGTCAATGCATGATTAACGAGCACTACTGGGGCCTCGTACAAACTTTTACCAAAAGTTTGGTAAGACAACACAATAGGTGTTGCCTTACCACTTTCGGTAATGTAATCTGGAATGTGTATGTAATGTAATTGTTCCATTTTAGAATCCTAATGAATATTGTACTCCTTTTGCACGCCTATTTTCACAGGTGTGATATTTTGAAGATTATCCTTTACAGGGCATCGTTCTTCAACGATCTGCAACCATTTTGTCAGGGTTTCAATACTCGCGTCGGTATCAGGAATCAGGTTCAGGCTAATGCCTTTAAATCCTGCCCTGTCATCGTACGATGCACCTAAGAATCTTTGTGGGTTCAATTCTCCAGAAACTTCTATTTTCAGTTTCCTGATCGTAAACCCCAGTTCCTTGGCCACAACATGTCCGATCACATTGGCACAACCTGCAAATCCAGCTAAAATATACTCCACTGGATTGGCGTCTTCGTCTGTACCTCCCAAAGTTTCAGGCTCATCTACCACTAAAGTAAACTGCCTTGTTTTTCCTATGAATTGAGTAGCAGACGTACTTTCACCTTCTACACTAAATTTTAAATTACTCATCTAATTGTTTATTTAAAGATTAATTGAAAGTCGTTAAGCACAAGCCCTGAAAACTCAAGGTTCGACAGTGCTTAACATTCACTAACAAATTTAATTTTGAAGCACCTTTTGTCTTACGACGGCAAAAGCTTCTTTTAGATCGTTTTTTAAGTCGTCGATGTTCTCAATTCCGACTGACAATCGAATTAAATCTTTGGTGACACCAGTGCTCTCTTGTGCGGCATCGTCCAATTGTTGGTGTGTCGTACTTGCCGGGTGTATAATGAGTGATTTTGTATCGCCAATATTAGCCAACAGCGAAAATAACTTAGTCGTATCTGCAATGGTCTTGGCCGCTTCATAGCCGCCTTCCACACCAAAGGTCACGATCCCGCTTTGGCCGTCTGGCAAGTATTTATTTGCCAATTCTTTGTATTTGCTAGAATCTAGTCCTGGATAATTTACCCAGTTTACTTCTGGTTGCACTTGTAACCATTTTGCCAATTCCAAAGCATTTTGACTATGTTTTAGAATCCTTAATTCCAGGGTTTCAAGACCTTGAATGATTTGAAAGGCATTGAACGGACTCAAAGCACCGCCGTAATCGCGCAATCCTTCAATCCTGACCTTGGCAATAAATGCTGCTGCTTCTAAAGCCTCGCTATATACCAATCCATGGTATCCGGCAGAAGGTTCTGTGAATTCTGGGAACTTACCATTGGTCCAGTCAAAAGTTCCAGCATCAATGATGACGCCACCAAGGGCTGTTCCATTGCCATTGATGTACTTCGTTAATGAATGGATAACGATATTAGCACCATACTCAATTGGATTCAACAAGTAAGGCGTTGCCACCGTGTTATCCACAATTAATGGCACTTTATGCCCTTTTGCTTCTTTAGAAATCGCTTCAATGTCCAAAACATCCAACTTCGGGTTTCCTAGAGACTCTACAAAAAATGCTCGTGTGTTTTCTTGAGCTGCCTTTTCAAAATTTTCTGGATTTGATGGGTCTACAAATGTTGTTGTAATGCCATGTCTTGGAAGCGTAACACTCAACAAATTGTACGTCCCACCATACAAACTGCTTGATGCTACGATGTGGTCTCCCGCTTTTAAAAGCGTTAGCAATGTCGTAGAAATCGCTGCTGTTCCAGACGCGGTGACGACTGCCGCGATTCCTCCTTCGAGTGCTGCTAAACGTTGCTCTAGAATGTCGTTGGTTGGATTATTTAGTCGTGTGTAAATAAATCCTGGTACCGATAAATTAAATCGTCCTGCGGCGTCATCCGAATCATCGAAAACATAGGCTGTAGATTGATAAATTGGAACTGCTCTAGTTCCTCCTGTTTGACTTACGTCATGTCCTGCGTGCAACGCTTTGGTTGCGAATTTTTGTGTACTCATTTTTCTAGTTTTTGAGTTAATAGATACGTACTGTTTTGTTCAAACAATACGATTAAACCAAAAGTCAAATGCGTCAAAATTGACGTACTTAATAGAAAAATGTTATAAAGAAATACTAGATACAGATGAGTAACTAGGTTTGAGTTATCTATCCAAAGTAGCGAGAAATGATTCGCTTCATTAAGTAGAATTTA
>CBESOB010000021.1:0-21068 GCA_965530995.1 uncultured Flavobacteriaceae bacterium | reverse complement strand
ATGGCAGATTTAAAAGATTTTGCAGAACAATTAGTAAACTTATCAGTAAAAGAAGTTAACGAACTTGCTGGTATTTTAAAAGAAGAATATGGCATTGAGCCTGCTGCTGCTGCAGTAGCTGTTGCTGCTGGCGGTGGTGCTGGTGGTGGAGATGAAGCTGAAGAACAAACAGAATTCGATGTAATCCTTACAGCGGCTGGTGGTTCTAAATTGGCAGTAGTTAAATTAGTAAAAGAATTAACGGGTCTTGGCTTGAAAGAAGCTAAAGGTTTAGTTGATGACGCACCAAGCGCAATTAAAGAAGGTGTCACTAAAGACGAAGCAGAAGGTCTTAAAACTTCTTTAGAAGAAGCAGGAGCAGAGGTTGAGCTTAAGTAAGCTTAACTAACCTACAAGCATATGGTTTAGGTCTGTCACATTGGTGATACGACCTAAACCCTTTTGTGTATACAGTTACAACGTATACGCGCATTTATTTAATTAATCAAAATCTCGTCAATAGATGGTAGCAACTAAAGCTGAAAGATTAAATTTCTCCTCTATTAAAAATAGAACAGAATATCCTGACTTTCTGGATATTCAGATTAAATCCTTCCAGGATTTTTTCCAGTTAGAAACAAAATCAGAAGAAAGAGGTGATGAAGGTCTATACAATACCTTCATGGAAAACTTTCCAATTACAGATACTCGTAATCAGTTCGTATTGGAGTTTTTGGATTACTTCATCGATCCACCAAGATATTCTATAGAAGAATGTATTGAAAGAGGCCTTACATATAGTGTGCCTCTAAAAGCCAGGTTAAAACTGTATTGTACAGATCCTGAGCACGAAGATTTCGAGACCATCGTTCAAGATGTATATCTTGGTACGATTCCTTACATGACACCAAGCGGTACTTTTTGTATAAATGGTGCTGAGCGCGTTGTTGTGTCTCAATTACACCGTTCTCCAGGGGTTTTCTTCGGTCAATCATTCCACGCTAACGGAACCAAATTATATTCTGCAAGAGTCATTCCTTTCAAAGGGTCTTGGATAGAATTTGCTACTGATATCAATAGCGTGATGTACGCTTACATCGATAGAAAGAAAAAATTGCCGGTAACAACACTTTTCCGTGCTATCGGATTCGAAAGAGATAAGGATATCCTTGAGATCTTCGACCTAGCAGAGGAAATTAAAGTGTCTAAAGCTGGGCTTAAAAAAGTTCAAGGAAGAAAACTTGCAGCGCGTGTATTGAAAACGTGGCATGAAGATTTCGTGGATGAAGATACGGGAGAAGTAGTTTCTATTGAAAGAAATGAAATCGTATTGGATCGTGATACTGTTCTTGATAAAGACAATGTAGAAGAGATTCTTGAAACTGGAACAAAGACTATCCTTTTACATAAGGAGAGTGCTCAGCAAGGTGATTATGCAATTATCCATAACACGTTGCAGAAAGATCCAACAAATTCTGAAAAAGAAGCTGTAGAACATATCTACAGACAACTACGTAATGCTGAACCGCCAGATGAGGAAACAGCCCGTGGAATTATAGATAAATTATTTTTTAGTGATCAACGTTACAATCTAGGTGAAGTTGGTCGTTATAGAATGAACAAGAAATTAGGTCTTGATATCGGAATGGATAAGCAAGTGCTTACCAAAGACGATATCATTACTATCATAAAATACCTGATAGAGTTAATTAACTCTAAAGCAGAAATCGATGATATTGATCACTTATCTAACCGTCGTGTACGAACAGTAGGTGAACAATTGTCTTCTCAGTTTGGTGTTGGTTTAGCACGTATGGCAAGGACTATTCGTGAGCGTATGAACGTTCGTGATAATGAAGTCTTTACGCCAATAGATTTGATCAATGCCAAGACCTTGTCTTCTGTTATCAATTCGTTCTTTGGAACAAATCAGCTATCTCAGTTTATGGATCAAACGAATCCATTAGCAGAGATAACACACAAGAGACGTTTATCGGCTTTAGGACCCGGAGGTCTTTCAAGAGAAAGAGCAGGGTTTGAGGTACGTGATGTTCACTATACGCACTACGGCAGATTATGCCCGATTGAAACACCAGAAGGACCAAACATTGGTTTGATATCTTCTTTAAGTGTGTTTGCAAAAGTAAACGGAATGGGATTCATCGAAACGCCTTATCGTAAGGTTACTAATGGTGTAGTGGATATTAAAAACCCGCCAATTTACTTAAGTGCTGAGGAAGAAGAAGATCAGATGATTTCGCAAGCAACAATTGAGATAGACCAAAAGGGGAAGATACTTCATGATAAGGTAATTGCTCGTCAAGAAGGAGATTTTCCAGTGGTAGAACCAACACAGATTAATTATACGGATGTTGCACCAAACCAGATTTCGTCTATTTCAGCATCGTTGATTCCTTTCTTAGAGCATGATGATGCCAACCGGGCATTAATGGGATCTAACATGATGCGTCAAGCAGTACCTTTATTAAGACCAGAAGCTCCTATTGTAGGAACAGGTCTTGAGCGTCAAGTAGCGTCAGACTCAAGAGTATTGATCAATGCTGAAGGCGATGGGGTTATTGAGTATGTTGATGCTAACGAAATTATCATTAAGTACAAGAGAACTGAAGATCAAGAGAAAGTAAGCTTTGAAAGTAACATCAAATCTTATCCTTTGGTTAAGTTCAGGAAAACAAACCAAGGAACCTGTGTCAACTTAAAGCCAATCGTCAGGAAAGGCGATAAAGTTTCTAAAGGACAGGTGCTTTGTGAAGGATACGCCACACAAAACGGAGAATTGGCGCTTGGACGTAACATGAAAGTGGCCTTTATGCCATGGAAAGGTTACAACTTTGAGGATGCCATTGTGATTTCTGAGAAAGTAGTTCGTGAAGATGTATTCACATCTATTCATATCGATGAGTATTCATTGGAAGTTCGAGACACCAAATTAGGTAATGAAGAATTAACCAATGATATTCCAAATGTATCTGAAGAGGCTACAAAAGACCTTGATGAGCATGGTATGATCAGGGTTGGTGCTGAGATCAAACCTGGTGATATCCTTATCGGTAAGATCACACCTAAAGGTGAAAGCGACCCAACGCCAGAAGAGAAACTCTTGAGAGCGATCTTCGGTGATAAAGCTGGTGATGTTAAAGATGCATCATTAAAAGCATCTCCATCACTTAATGGGGTTGTGATCGATAAGAAATTATTCGCGAGAGCAATAAAAGACAAGCGTAAGAGAGCTAAGGACAAAGAAGATATCACTCAATTAGAGGATATTTACGATAAGAAATTCGATGAGCTTCAAAATGTCCTTGTTGAAAAACTATTTACAATTGTAAATGGAAAAACCTCTCAAGGTGTATTTAATGACTTAAGTGAAGAAATATTGCCAAAAGGCAAGAAGTTCACTTTGAAAATGCTTAACAGCTTAGATGATTATGCACATATATCAACTAGTCATTGGACAACAGATAAACATACTAATCAGTTAGTTGCTGATTTGTTACACAACTATAAGATAAAGGAAAACGATTTACAAGGATCCTTACGTCGTGAGAAGTTCACTATTTCTGTGGGAGATGAATTGCCAGCAGGAATCATCAAGTTGGCCAAAGTCTATATCGCTAAGAAACGTAAACTTAAAGTGGGTGATAAGATGGCTGGACGTCACGGTAACAAAGGTATTGTTGCTCGTATCGTTCGTCAAGAAGATATGCCATTCCTTGAAGATGGAACACCAGTTGATATCGTACTGAATCCATTAGGGGTACCATCGCGTATGAATATTGGTCAGATCTATGAAACAGTTCTTGGATGGGCTGGTCAAGATCTTGGTAGAACATATGCTACTCCAATTTTCGACGGTGCAACATTAGATGAAATCAATGGATTTACTGATGAAGCAGGCATTCCAAGATTCGGTCATACGTATTTGTATGATGGAGGAACTGGAGATCGTTTTGACCAACCAGCAACCGTAGGTGTAATCTATATGTTGAAATTAGGACATATGGTCGATGATAAGATGCACGCACGTTCTATAGGACCTTACTCGTTAATCACACAACAACCACTTGGTGGTAAAGCACAATTTGGTGGTCAGCGTTTTGGAGAGATGGAAGTATGGGCATTAGAAGCATATGGAGCATCTAGTACCTTAAGAGAGATCTTGACAGTGAAGTCTGATGATGTTATTGGTAGAGCCAAGACTTACGAGGCAATCGTAAAAGGTGAACCAATGCCAGAACCAGGATTGCCGGAATCTTTCAATGTATTAATGCATGAATTGAAAGGTCTTGGACTAGATATCAGGCTTGAGGAGTAATAACTAAAGAAAGTTACATTGAGCTGAGTCGAAATGTGAACAGTCTGAAGTTAGTTGATTTTAAATAATATAATTCGATAGTACCATATATTATGGCAAGAAAACAAGATAAGCGTACAGTACAGAGGTTTAACAAGATCTCAATTGGTTTAGCATCTCCAGAATCTATTTTAGCAGAATCTAGAGGAGAGGTTCTTAAGCCAGAAACTATTAATTATAGAACACACAAACCAGAACGTGATGGTTTGTTCTGTGAGCGTATTTTCGGTCCTGTGAAGGATTATGAATGTGCTTGTGGTAAATATAAGCGTATTCGTTACAAGGGTATAGTTTGTGACCGTTGTGGTGTTGAAGTAACTGAAAAGAAGGTAAGACGTGATCGTGTAGGACATATCAATTTGGTAGTTCCTGTAGCCCATATCTGGTATTTCCGTTCGTTACCAAATAAGATAGGATATCTTCTTGGGCTTCCATCCAAGAAGTTGGACATGATCATCTATTATGAGCGTTACGTGGTCATTCAGCCAGGTATAGCCAAGAATGCAGAAGGTGAAGATGTTCAAAAAATGGATTTCTTGACAGAAGAGGAATACTTGAATATTCTAGAGACAATTCCACAGGAGAATCAGTACCTGGACGATAAAGACCCGAATAAGTTCATCGCTAAAATGGGTGCTGAATGTTTGATTGAATTATTACAGCGTATCGACCTTGTAGAATTATCATACGAGCTAAGACACAAAGCAAATACAGAAACATCTAAGCAACGTAAAACGGAAGCATTAAAGCGTCTTCAAGTTGTCGGAGCTTTGCGTGATGCTAACTTAAATAGAGAAAATCGTCCAGATTGGATGATCATGAAAGTGGTGCCAGTAATTCCACCAGAATTACGTCCATTAGTACCTCTTGATGGTGGTCGTTTTGCGACATCAGATTTAAATGATCTTTATCGTCGTGTTATTATTCGTAATAACCGTCTTAAGAGATTGGTTGAAATAAAAGCACCAGAAGTAATATTGCGTAACGAAAAGCGAATGCTGCAGGAATCTGTAGATTCGTTATTCGATAATACACGTAAATCGTCTGCGGTTAAGACAGATTCTAACAGACCATTAAAGTCCCTTTCAGATTCATTGAAAGGTAAGCAAGGTCGTTTCCGTCAAAACTTACTTGGAAAGCGTGTGGATTATTCAGCACGTTCTGTAATTGTTGTCGGACCAGAATTGAAATTATTCGAATGTGGTCTTCCCAAAGATATGGCTGCTGAACTTTATAAGCCTTTTGTTATCAGAAAGCTGATTGAAAGAGGTATTGTAAAGACGGTAAAATCTGCCAAGAAGATCATCGATAAAAGAGAACCAGTTGTTTGGGATATTTTAGAGAATGTTTTGAAAGGACATCCAGTTCTTCTAAATCGTGCTCCTACATTGCACAGATTAGGTATCCAAGCATTCCAGCCTAAACTTATCGAGGGTAAGGCAATTCAATTGCACCCTTTGGTATGTACGGCATTTAACGCGGATTTCGATGGTGACCAAATGGCGGTGCACTTGCCATTAGGACCAGAAGCTATTCTAGAAGCACAAATATTGATGTTGGCTTCTCATAATATATTGAATCCTGCAAACGGATCACCGGTGACAGTACCTTCTCAGGATATGGTTCTTGGTCTATACTATATGACCAAGCTTCGTAAGTCTACAAAAGAGGTAAAAGTTGTTGGTGAAGGATTAACATTCTATTCGCCAGATGAAGTAACGATTGCTTACAACGAAAAACGAGTAGAATTAAATGCGGGAATTAAAGTAAGGACCTTAGATTTTAATGAGGAAGGGGATTTAGTGCCTCTAATTATTGAAACGACTGTTGGACGTGTACTTTTCAATGAAAAAGTGCCGGAAGTAGCTGGATATATCAATGAGGTATTGACCAAGAAATCACTACGTGATATTATTGGCAATATTTTGAAGGTTACCAGTGTTCCTGAAACAGCTGCTTTCCTTGATGAAATAAAGACCTTAGGATATAAGTTTGCCTTCCAAGGTGGACTTTCATTCAGCTTAGGTGATATTATTATTCCACCAGAAAAGCATACCATGATCGCCGCTGCTAATAAGCAAGTCGATGGTATCAAGGGTAATTATAACATGGGTCTTATCACAAATAACGAACGTTATAACCAGGTGATCGATATCTGGACCTCTACAAATGCAGAGTTGACAGAATTGTCAATGAAACGTATTCGTGAAGATCAACAAGGATTTAACTCTGTGTTTATGATGCTTGATTCTGGAGCTCGTGGATCTAAAGAACAGATTCGTCAGTTAACAGGTATGCGTGGATTGATGGCGAAGCCAAAGAAATCCAATGCAGGTGGTGGAGAGATCATTGAAAACCCGATTCTTTCTAACTTTAAGGAAGGTCTTTCAATTCTTGAATACTTTATCTCTACGCACGGTGCTCGTAAAGGTCTTGCCGATACGGCATTGAAGACTGCAGATGCTGGTTACCTGACACGTCGTTTGGTAGATGTGTCTCAGGACGTAATCATTAATAGTGAAGATTGTGGTACACTGAGAGGAATTGAAGTGTCTCCATTGAAGAAAAACGAAGAAGTTGTAGAAACTTTAGAAGAAAGAATAGTAGGTAGAACGGCGTTGCAAGATGTATTCCATCCATTAACTGAAGAGTTGATGGTTGGTGCTGGCGATTTGATTTCAGATGAGATTGCAAAACGTATCGAAGAATCTCCAATAGATGCAGTGGAGGTAAGATCTGCATTGACATGTGAAGCACAAAAAGGTATTTGTGGTAAATGTTATGGCCGTAACCTTGCAACTAATAAGAAAGTTCAATTAGGTGAAGCCGTTGGTGTAGTTGCTGCACAATCTATCGGTGAGCCAGGTACACAGTTAACACTTCGTACATTCCACGTTGGTGGTATTGCCGGTAACATTTCTGAAGAGAATAAATTGACTGTGAAGTTCGATGGTGTTGCTGAGATCGAAGACCTTAAAACTGTAAAGAGTAAGGATAACGATGGCAAAATTGTCGATGTTGTTATTTCACGTACTTCCGAATTGAAGTTGATAGATGCTAAAACAGGAATTACCTTAAGTACTAATAACATTCCTTACGGCTCTTTTATTGAAGTGAAGAATGGTCAGAAACTTAAGGCTGGTGCCGTTGTTTGTTCGTGGGATCCATATAATGGTGTGATTATTTCAGAATTCGCTGGTAAAGTGAATTATGAAAACATCGAACAAGGGGTGACCTTCCAAGTGGAGATAGATGAGCAAACAGGATTCCAGGAGAAAGTAATTTCAGAATCCAGGAATAAGAAACTCATTCCTACACTTCATATTGAAGGTAAGAAAGGGGAAGTCATCAGATCCTATAACTTGCCAGTTGGGGCTCACTTAATGGTGGATAATAATGATAAGATCGATATTGGTACCATTCTGGTCAAGATACCACGTAAATCTGCGAAAGCAGGTGATATTACGGGTGGTCTTCCAAGAGTTACCGAATTGTTCGAAGCACGTAACCCATCGAATCCTGCTGTAGTAAGTGAGATTGATGGTGTTGTTTCTTTCGGTAAGATCAAAAGAGGAAATCGTGAGATCATTGTGGAATCTAAATTAGGCGATATCAAAAAATACTTGGTTAAACTATCCAATCAGATTCTGGTACAAGAAAATGATTATGTTAAGGCTGGTATGCCATTGTCTGACGGTGCTATTACTCCTAACGATATTCTGAATATCAAAGGACCTTCAGCTGTTCAGCAATATCTAGTGAACGAAGTGCAAGAAGTATATCGTTTGCAAGGTGTAAAGATCAATGACAAGCACTTTGAGGTTGTGGTAAGACAGATGATGCGTAAAGTACGGATCCAAGATTCTGGTGATACGATCTTCCTTGAAGATCAATTAGTTCATACGTCCGATTTCATTCGGGAAAATGACGAGATTTTCGGTATGAAAGTCGTTGAAGAAGAAGGAGATTCAGAAAGCTTGAAGGCTGGTCAAATAGTGAGCGCTCGCGATTTACGTGATGAAAATTCTATATTGCGTAGAGATGATAAGAAATTAGTTACTGCAAGAGATGCACAATCGGCTACGGCCACTCCAATACTTCAAGGTATTACGAGAGCATCACTACAGACTAAGTCATTTATCTCAGCAGCATCCTTCCAGGAGACAACTAAAGTACTTAACGAAGCAGCAGTGGCTGGTAAGATCGATACTTTAGAAGGCTTGAAAGAGAATGTAATTGTAGGTCATAGAATTCCAGCGGGAACAGGTCTAAGAAAGTATGAGCACATTATCGTAGGATCTAAGGAAGAGTTTGACGAAATGATGCAAGCAAAGCAAGAACTGAATTATAATTAAATGAGATTCTAGCGTCACTTTTACGAAGCTAGAAAATCGAATTTATGCCAAACTTGATTTGGTATCTCATAAACAAAAATAAGAATCCTGCATTAGCGGGATTCTTTGTTATAAAACGAAAAATCATGGCAGATAAAAAAGGCGATAAACCTAAACAAGGACAGATCAATATAGAATTAGACGAGAAAGTAGCAGAAGGAATCTATTCCAATTTGGCGATAATCAATCATTCGGTATCAGAATTTGTAGTAGATTTTGTAAGTATAATGCCGGGTACGCCAAAGAGTAAAGTGAAGTCGAGAATAATTTTAACACCACAGCATGCTAAGCGATTAATGAAAGCCTTGAATGAAAATGTGAGTAGATTCGAGAAAGCACATGGTGAAATCAAAGATTACGAGCAACCACCAATTCCACTTAATTTCGGTCCGACAGGACAGGCTTAAATCTTTAAGCAAAAAAGTTAATTAAGTCTTAAGTTCTAAAGAGGTTCTCGAAATATTTAATCGAGCAACCACCAATTCCACTTAATTTTGGACCAATAGGTCAAGCATAGAATGTTAAACCCTCTAGTTAATCTAACTAGAGGGTTTAACATTCATAAGCAGCATGTTATACCAAATGAATTTTAAAATGATTGATAATACATTTGAATTATATTTTCTTTAGATGAAATAGAAAATATAAGCATAGCATTAGTTACGATTCTATTTTATACCGCAGTATAAAGGAAATAAAAACGAATTTAATCGGTTATTTTGAAGTTTATTTGATATGGCTGCCTAATCGTCATTTTGGCAATATTGCAATGCGCCCGAAGGGCATTTTCTTATTTGTTTAATGATTTTTTTGGATTTCGCGGCATCAAGATTGATCCAAGGTAAAATATCAGTCCTAAAGACATCAGAGAGTCCTTTTGCGCATTTTTCCGCGTGAATACAAAGTTTAGGTTCGAAGGTTACAGTAATATCCTTATTACTGAAAACATTACTAGTTAAGGTTTCCATAAGCAGTTCACATTTGGGGCGTGAATCTGAGTGAAATGTATAATTTAATTTTAAAGGCACCATAGAAATTCGATGAACTACACTTTCTCAGAGATAAATCGGAATTTTACCGTAGGATATTTCTGTTGAGTCATTTGTAATGAGAAGGAAGAATCCGACAAAAAGACTAGTTGGCCTTGCTTATCCTTTGCCAAGAAGCGATGCTTCACGCGCTTGAATTCTGCAAACTCCTCATTTTTAGGGTCTTCAGGCTCAACCCAACAGGCTTTATGAACATTCAGGTTATCATACGAACATTTCGCACCGTATTCATGCTCTAATCGATATTGTATCACTTCATACTGCAAGGCACCCACTGTACCAATGACTTTCCTGTTATTTAATTCCAAAGTGAATAACTGTGCCACACCTTCATCCATCAATTGGTCAATACCTTTATTCAATTGCTTGGCCTTCATGGGATCAGCATTGTTAATATACCTGAAGTGTTCAGGTGAAAAACTAGGGATCCCTTTATAATTAATGTTCTCACCCTCAGTAAGGGAATCACCTATCTTAAAATTACCAGTATCATGCAACCCCACAATATCTCCGGGATAAGATATATCCACAATTTCTTTTCTCTCCGCAAAAAATGCATTGGGACTTGAGAATTTCAGTTTTTTGTTGAGCCGTACATGAAGGTAGGGTGTATTCCTTTTAAATATCCCAGAAACGATTTTAATGAAGGCCAACCGATCCCGATGATTAGGGTCCATATTCGCATGGATCTTGAATACGAATCCAGTGAATTTTTCTTCATCTGGTTGCACGAGACGTTCTTCACTCTGTTTAGGTTGAGGCGTAGGAGCAATAGTCACGAAACAATCTAAAAGCTCACGAACTCCAAAGCTATTTAATGCAGAACCAAAAAACACGGGTTGAAGATTACCATTCAAATAGTCATCTCTGTTGAATTCCGGATACACACCAGAAACTAATTCAATTTCTTCGCGTAAAACATCGGCTGCATTGTCTCCAATTAGTGTATTCAATTCATCAGAAGCTAGATCAGAGATCTCGATCGTATCTTCTATGTTCTTTCTGCTGTCACCACTAAATAAATTGACATTTTTCTCCCATAAATTATATATACCTTTAAAGTCATAACCCATACCTATGGGGAAACTCAGCGGTGTAACGGTTAGCTTCAGTTTCTGCTCGATCTCATCAAGTAATTCAAATGCATCTTTTCCCTCTCTATCTAGTTTATTGATAAAAATGATCATTGGGATATTACGCATGCGACAAACCTCTACCAATTTCTCTGTCTGTTCCTCAACACCTTTCGCAACATCAATGACCACAATAACACTATCAACAGCGGTCAAGGTCCTAAACGTATCTTCGGCAAAATCTTTATGACCGGGCGTATCCAGGATGTTGATCTTAATGCCATTATATTCAAAAGCCAAAACAGAGGTAGCAACACTAATGCCTCTTTGACGTTCAATCTCCATGAAATCACTGGTAGCACCTTTCTTGATCTTGTTACTTTTTACAGCACCCGCTTCTTGAATTGCCCCTCCGAAAAGCAATAACTTTTCGGTTAAAGTGGTTTTACCCGCATCAGGATGTGATATGATACCGAATGTCCTTCTACGGTTGATTTCGTCAATGAATTTCATTTAAAAAATAATTTAGGCAAATATAATTGTATTAAAAGCACAACTTTGAAATCTTGGTCTAAAGTTTTGCTTAACTCTACTATTATTTTATTTTCTGACTTGACACGGTTTAAATATACAGCTAATAGCAAATAGTATAGTTGATAAAAAAAAGCATCACCTATGGGATGCTTTTTTTATTTGTATAGGCACATGTTTTATAAATATGTTTGGTATTTTTGGAAGCTATGCCAGAAGAGAAAGTCATACTCGTTAATGAAAAAGACGAAAAGATTGGATTAATGCCAAAAATGGAAGCCCATGAAAAGGCCGTTCTTCATCGCGCATTTTCAGTATTCATATTTAACGATACGAATGCACTGATGCTTCAGCGAAGAGCTCTAAGTAAGTATCATTCTCCTGGTCTTTGGACCAACACATGCTGTAGTCATCAGAGAGATGGAGAGAGTAATCTAGAAGCAGGAGTTCGACGACTTAATGAGGAGATGGGTTTTAAGACGGAATTGAAAGAAGTAGGTTCTTTTATTTATAAGGCTCCATTTGATAATGGCCTAACAGAGCATGAATTTGATCACATTATGATTGGATATTATAATGAAAATCCCCATATTAATATGGATGAAGTTGATTCGTTTAAATGGATGCAGCTTGATGATGTGAAAGTTGATATGGTATGCCATCCTGAAAAATATACAGAATGGTTCAAGATCATTTTTGAAAAATTCTACGAAACCATAAACATTAAGGGTTATGAAGGTTCAAGTAAATAGAAAAGCTCATTTTAATGCGGCACATAGATTATACCGTAAAGATTGGGATGATGCCAAAAACCTTGCTGTGTTTGGCAAATGCAGTAACCCTAATTACCATGGACATAATTATGAATTAATTGTGGGTGTAACAGGTGAGATCGATGAAAGAACTGGCTTCGTTATGGATATGAAAATATTAAAGGATATTATCAAGGAAGAAATTGAAGAGGCGTTTGATCATAAAAACTTGAATATAGAAGTGCCTGAATTTAAGAATTTGAACCCAACAGCCGAGAATATTGTTATTGTTATCTATGATAAAATCAAGACTAAAATAGCTTCTGAACTAGAATTGGAAGTTACACTTTACGAAACACCTCGAAATTTTGTAAAATACTCAGGTTAAAAAATGAATCCTAAATTATACCCATTAAAATTTCATCCAATTTATAAAGAACGTATTTGGGGTGGAAACAAGCTTAATACTTTTCTTGGTAAAACTATTCCTGAAGGCTCGATTGGTGAGAGTTGGGAGCTTTCGGACGTAGAAGGTGATGCTTCCATTGTAAGCAATGGAGACCTACAAGGGTCTTCTCTGAAAGAGCTGCAGAAGGAATTAAAACATGACCTCATTGGACATAAGAATTATGAATTGTTCGGAGAGAAATTTCCATTACTAATAAAATTCATTGACGCAAAAGACGATCTCTCAATTCAGTTACATCCTAATGATGCGTTGGCCAAAGAGCGGCATAATTCCTTTGGGAAGACAGAAATGTGGTATGTGTTGCAGGCTGATGAAGGATCAGAATTGATTGTTGATTTTAATCAAAAAATGAATAAAGAGCTTTATTTAAAGCACTTAGAGGAGAAGAACCTGCCAAGTATAATGAATGTTGAAAAAGTGTCGCAAGGCGATACTTATTTTATTGAAGTTGGAAGAGTTCATGCTATTGGAGCAGGTGTTATGGTTGCCGAGATACAGCAAACAAGTGATATCACTTACAGGGTATACGATTGGGACAGAGTTGACCCTGAAGGAAATTCGAGAGAATTGCATACAGATTTGGCAATTGATGCTATTGACTTTGAAATGCCCGATGATTTTAAGGTGACTTATAATACACAAATAAATCGATCCAATGACATGGTGCATTGTAACTATTTCACTACGAATTATTTACCAGTGCAAGGCACGATTTTAAGGGAGAACACACACGATTCATTCGTTATTTACATGTGCGTTGAGGGTCATGGTCAAATTGAATCCAATGGAATGGTTGAAACCATTGGAAAAGGAGAAACCATATTAATGCCAGCTGCCTTGAAGAACTATACTATAGCGTCTGAAAATGCGACCTTTTTAGAGGTTTATGTATGATTTTTAATGTAGCTTTGCGTCAACAAGTTAATTTAAGGAGATATGGCAAATATTAAAAATCTTAAAAAAGACATAAATTATGTCTTTGGAGATATTATTGAAGCGGTTTATATTTGGGAGCTTTCAAATCCTAAAGCAGATATTAAGAAAAGTGAAGCAATCATAGATGATGCCATTGCAGGTTTTGACGAATTGATTGCAAAGGTTAACGATAAAAGTGTTGAAGACCGCAGGGCTCATCTAAAAGCCATTAATATAGAGTTGGAGTCCAAGGGACGAGAACTAATTGATAAGATCAATAAACTCTAAAAAAAATCCTCGATAATTATCGAGGATTTTTTTTTATTCATTTTCGAGTTTGCGTCGTTCCTCGATAAGCAATTTAAGCTTTTTACCATATTTAGATCCAGCAATCGAGTCTGGCAGTGAGACGTAAATCGTATCCAAGTATTTAAGTCGTGCATCATTAATTTCTTTTATTGCTAAATATGGAGACACTTGGCTAGTTTTATTATTGAGAGCAAAGTTGATAGTGTACAAGTATTTGCTTTTGAGCAGGCTCTTATATTGAAGATCCGTTTCCAGTGCTTTTGTCGAGTCTTTATTGATTATTGCATTAAAATTTTCCTCTATAACATCCAAATTCTTGTTATTGAACTTAGCAGACATTTGATTGTATTCATGCAATACCGACTGTTGCTGTGAGCCACTTATCTTAGCGTCGAAAGCAAAATTCTTAAGCGTTGTATTGATTTCTGTAGTACCCTTATTGGCAAAGAAAGTGATTCGTCCTTCATCTGTATCATTTTTGTCTAATACCAGAAAGAAAATTTCAGGTTCTTCAATTTGACTTTCTAATTTGAAATTGGGATCTCCACTTATTTCCATAGAGTCAACAGTGATTATTGAAGTGTCTGTTATCTTTTTCAAGAATAAGGTGCCTTTTTTCAATCCTTTGACGCTACCTGTTACGGTAAGGTCGGATTCTTTATTACTGCAAGCAACAATTCCTATTAGGAGAAAAAATAGTATAATATTTTTCAAAAGTCAAAAATTTAGATTGGCAAATATCTTATAAAAATCAATTAATTGCTAACCTGCAGAAGCAATTTTCATAAGTTCAGTACAAAGCATTGCACCATAGGTTCCTACCACATAACCAAAGACGGCCAATAATGCACCTACTGCGGCCAATGATGGATGAAAAGCCGCAGCCACAACTGGAGCAGATGCTGCACCGCCAACATTAGCTTGACTTCCTACCGCTAAAAAGAAAAAAGGTGCTCTGATCAGTTTGGCAACAAGTATGAGCAAACCAGCGTGGATGGCCATCCATACGAGTCCGATGGCAATTAAGCCTGGATTTTCAAATATTTTACTTAGATCCATTTTCATTCCTATAGTCGCTACAAGTATGTAGATGAAAATACTGCCAATCTTACTGGCACCAGCACCTTCGTAATTCTTCGCTTTAGTATAGGATAAAAGAAGACCAATAATAGTAGCTATGGTAATTAGCCAAAAGAACTGACTCCCAAACGAAGACCAAGCGCTACTTTTATCGCTTACTGCTTCAACATTTGTCTTTAGCCACAAGGAAATAGTGTCTGCGCCAAAATGTGCAATACCAACGGCAACAAAGGCAAAGGTTAATATGACCATCAGATCCGTAAGTGAGGGGTTTCTTTTTATTTTTTCCGCAAATGCAGATACCTTGATTTTTAGTTCTTCAATAGCGGAATCATCCGCTTTTAACCACTTATCTATTTTTTTGTTTTTACCTATACCTAATAATAATATGGCCATCCAAATATTGGCAACTACTATATCAACTAATACCATGCCTCCATACTTTTCGGGGTTGAATTCATATATTTCAAGCATTGCGGCCTGATTGGCTCCACCACCGATCCAGCTTCCTGCTAATGTTGCCAAGCCTCTCCAAACAGCATCAAAATCGGCCCCTCCAACAGTCTCTGGTGAAAAAATGGAGATCAATAGAATTGCTAATGGACCACCAATGATGATTCCTATGGTTCCTGTGAAGAACATGATCAATGCCTTAGGACCAAGATTAAAAATGGCTTTTAGATCAATACTGAGCGTCATCAATACCAAAGCCGCTGGCAGCAGATAACGACTGGCGATGAAATACGTTTGGGAGATTTCGTCTGAGATCCATCCCAAGGAATTGAAAATAGCCGGAATCAAATAACACATTAAGAGTGCTGGAATATACTTGTAGAATTTTGACCAAAAGCCCGTCTTTTTTGATTCTGTATAGAATACGAAACCCAAGGCTAACATTAATAATCCGAATACAACAGCATCATTTGTGAATAGTGGCTGATTTTCCATAGAGAGTTATTTTCGGTGGTAAAATATGAAAAAATAGAAGGCTTACCTAAATCAATTAAAGATTCAACCAATAGGTCACCTTAACATTGAGTGTCCTGAATCGCGGAACAATACCACCTTCAGTAAAATAGTTGTCGTTATACACTATAAATAAATCGGAAAGAGGTGCAAAACGCCATTGAAGTCTGGTGTTTACACTGAAATTATCATTTTGGCTATTGTATTGAACAAATGTAGCCCAAAAAATACTCTTGGAGAACGTGATGTCAAACCTTGGGCCGATCAACCAAATGGATGCATCCGGATAAGGATCAGGAAGTTTTATATTATTATAATTAAGTTGCATGGATGCCGAAAAATAGGGTTGTAAACGCCAATTCAATTGGGCGTTAAGTGCAAATCTAGTCCCATTGTAAAAAGCGCCATAGCTAGGGTTTATCCGATATGAAAATTGTTTTCGCAAATCGGATTGATACTGTATTTCAAAATTTGTGTATTTATACCCTTGATCACCTGGAAGTTCTAAGGCACCATCTGTTCCTGTTGGATCAAATGGTTCGAAGAGATAGGTGTAACGATTAAACATTGATACATTTATTTGAGCTTGATTCCTAAAATTGCTTGCCCATCTAGTTATAATCGTGTAATCAGAGTTCCTGAAATCATCCTCTGGCGTCCAAACGAAAATGGGTGTGAAACTTAAAGTATGTTGGTTAAAAGCACCAGCCTTTGGCCAAAAAATACGTTCAATTTGCGGATTGATCTTAAAAATTCCTGTTCTCCTGATAAATCCAAGGTCTGATCTAAAATTGTCGCCTACATACAATCCACCGATACGTGCACGATAATGTCTACTGTTATATTCAGTGGATGCTCCTGCTGAAATTTCCTTGTCATCTGTATCGGGACTAAAGGACTTATGAAAATAATATTTACCATTCCAGGTATTGTCTTTTGACGCTAGTTTGTAATCAATTCCAATAACGCGATTGTATCTATCGGTATCTTCCAAGAAATCATAATCTTTGGTAGCCTGTTTATTTATAAAGAAGACATTTAAATTGGAGCGACTGAACATTTTCTGTTGGAGCATGAAAACCGCATTATTGGTAGCAGCAATTTCATTAGGGGTATCTTCCGCAGTTTGTACATTCAAAACTCCTATTCTAAGATTGTTGTTCAGCTTTCCACTAAGTCTAGCTCCTGCGATGATATCATTTTGAATGGAATTGTCATCTAAATCTGTGGCAATACCAATACGACGGGAAAAGAAGGGGTTTGCATCTCTATTATTTCCAAAATCAGAAAACAAGTCACTGTTTTCTATAAAAAACTGACGACGTTCAGGAAGGCCGATCTCAAATCTCGTAAGGTTGGTAACCTGCTGATCGACTTCGACCTGCGAAAAATCTGGATTAAAAGTGACATCTAAATTTAGGCTATTACCAATAGTCATTTTGGCATCTCCGCCAAAACCAAAATCGGAAATGGATTCGGGTTTTTCAAAATCTTTGCCAACCAAACTATTGACATATGGAATTAATGAAATAGGTGTTTTTGACTTGCCTAGTGGTTTCTCAAATACCATGTCGCCCATATACGCTAAGCTGAATATCAATTGATTCTGAGGAATATTCATCCATGAATTTCTTTCATTGTCTTGAGTGTCGAAATGATAGGAATTAAATCCCCATTTGGTTTCACCTTCGGAATATTTGAAAGCAGACATCGGTATAATGAATTCCAATATGTAATGATCTTCGTGGATCTTTGATTCTACAACCCATTTGGTATCCCAAGCTCCATTAAAACCTCTTATGTCCGATCCTCCTCCCGATAGCAGGAATTCTCTTTGAACTCCGTAAGGATTGGATCCGAAGATAAACGCATTAGTACCATCGTTGAATGTGTCAAACAAAAATGTAATGTTATCATTACCACTTGCCCTAAAATCTCGTCGTAAGGAAGGAATGACAAATTTGTTAGAAGGTGCATTCACTTTAACACCAATGTATAAGTTGGACTCGTCATGCAACATCTTTATTTCAGCTTGCTGTCGCGCTTGAGCTGAATCTGAAGGGAAATAGTGATAGAAGTTGGCTGTAGGAACCGCTGATTGCCAAGCAGGTTCATTAAGAATTGCGTCTGCGGTTATTTCTTCCGAGATGTACTTGACCAGGAATTGTTTTTTTTGCGAAAAAGAAGTAATACAGACTATTAGCCCGATACAGCTGAGTAGAATTTTTTTCAAATGATGGTCAGTTAGCTTTTCAAAAGTAACCTATTATGCTAAATAACGACGATTATTAACGTTCTTTTAAGGGTTTTCCGATGAGTTTTTAGGCTTTCGCTTTGCCTTGCGTAAACTTTCAGCAAGCATCCATTCGATCTGGCCATTGGTACTCCTGAACTCATCAGCTGCCCATTTTTCAACAGCTTTGAGCATCTCTTCATTAATTCTTAGAGCAAATGCTTTCTTTTTTGACATAATCTATAATTCTGTCTTATCTGTTTTTATCCCGCTCAAAAATAACTAAATAAACACCTTCTGCTGGTGTCATTTCCTTTACTATCCAGCCTTCTCGTGCATGTATATTCAAGAAATCTTCCAATTTTCGGCCTCTATTCCTAAACCCTAGGGAAGGGGAAGCAACTTTGTATTCTTTCATGATACATTTTTATTAGATTGGTCTTTGTCTTCTTTAAAAATCAACAACGCCAGAATTACACCAATGGCAGTTCCAATTGAAGAACCATAGACGATACCCATGGCTACATTGTCAATCACAGCTCCTATGGTGGTGCCAATGCCTGTTCCTAAAGCACTTCCAATAGCGATACTATACGTTTGATTCTTGTTCATTCTATTGATTCAAGGTTCCTGTATTCAATACTGGCGATGCATCCTTATCTCCACATAGAATCACCATAAGATTGCTTACCATGGCAGCTTTACGTTCTGAGTCAAGATCGACAATGTCTTTCTTTTCGAGCTCTTCTATCGCCATTTCGACCATGCTAACAGCGCCTTCTACAATCTTATGTCTTGCAGCTACAATAGCGGTTGCTTGTTGACGCTTAAGCATAGCATTGGCGATTTCCTGTGCGTATGCCAAATAGCCAATGCGCGCTTCAAGTACTTCGATACCTGCAATGCTTAACCGCTCATCGATCTCCTTTTCCAGCGCTTCGCTTACTTCATTAACGCTTGAGCGCAATGTAATATCTTCCTTGTGGCCTTCATCTGCAAAATTATCGTAAGGATACATACTCGCGAGTTTACGCACCGCTGCATCTGTTTGTACTCTAACAAAATTTTCAAAATTATCGACATCAAAGGCTGCTTTGTAAGTGTCTTGTACACGCCAAACTAAAATGGTACTTATCATAATAGGATTACCAAGTTTATCATTGACTTTAAGGCGTTCACTGTCGAAATTACTGGCTCGTAGGGATATTTTCTTTTTAGTATAGAATGGATTGACCCAGTAGAATCCATTTTTCTTGACAGTACCTACATATTTTCCAAAAAGGAGTAGTACCCTAGAATTATTTGGTTGCACCATAATGAATCCAAATATTATAATTAAAGGAATTGGTAGAAATAACAGAAACTCCGGATTTTGACCTATTGCCAAATAAAGTATACCGACAAATAAGAGCAGAAATACAATTAACATAAGGTAGCCATTGGCTGGAACGATGATTTTTTCTTCTTTCATGATATATAAATTTGAATGATATTAAAATGATATCATAAATATATCAAAATAAATTTATTTTACCAAATATTTTGCAAGAAATTATTTTTTTGGCACGCCGTTTGTTATACAATAATCGTAATCATTATGATGATCTTTATTAGAGTTGATTACTTTATTAAAAGGAGTACGATTACATTTTTTTGGTTGGTTAGTTAAAAAAGCGCCGCTCTCTCGAGATGGCGCTTTTTTTATGCTCGACCAAATGAAGATTTACTTTATAAAATCAATTAGGGCCTTGATCAATTCGTTAGGAAACTCACGATTAGGTTCGTTATAGGACTTTACATTCTCAAGTCGCTCACCATCGATAGCGACCAATACATGATTCATTTTCTCAATAATTACTAGTTCTGAATCTGGATATGCGTTATGAAGAAGATTCGCCTCGTCAACCGTCACTTGAATATCTTTTGTCCCATTGATGATCAGCACAGGGATGTCTAGTTTCTTGATTTCATCTTGAGGATTGTATTTCATCCAACTCATCATGAATGGCTGGGTTTCTTTATTAAATATAGATGCTAAGGCAGCTGGAAAATCATCCGTCATGCTACCTTCTTTCAAAATACCAAATACGCGTTTGGTATCTTCTGTAAACTGCGGTGCCGACTCGTTTATTTGATAGGTGATGACTTCGTCGATTGACTGACCAGCACCCGCAAGGGAGATAAATCCGTCAGCTTTGCCATTGGCGGCGATCATACCTACCAAACTACCTTGGCTATGGCCAAGTACATAGATCTTACCGAATTCGCTTTTAGACTTGAAATGCTCTATGGCTGCTTTGGCATCTTCAATAAAGATATTGAAGGTGTAATCCAGATCATATGTGCCTTTCTTTATTTGCCTCAGACTATGTTTGTCGTACCTAAATGAGGCAATATTGTTATCACCTAGTCTTTGCGCCAGTTTCTTTAACATATTGCTCTTCATGAAATTGGTATTACCATCTTTGTCCAGCGGCCCTGAACCAGCAAGTAAAATGAGCAGTGGAGGTGTTTCTATCTTTGGAAGGAGTAAAGTCCCATTAAAATGGTTTTCAATGTTCACATCCTGTTCAATATAATTTGATTCTTGAGCGAATGTCATGCTAGTAAGAACTAAAAGAGCTAGTGAAAAAGGAAATTTCATAAGTGAATTTTTGAGGAAATGAATGATCAATATGACTATAAGAACGAATTTAAACAAATAATATTCAATTTTCGAGCCAAGAATTGTCGAACTATTGGTAATATATGTAGGAAAATACGTGTTAACAAAAAGTGTATTTCGTCGGTTAATCGATATTTTTAATCGGATTATGTTAAAAAAAGATGTATTTCATCGAAACCTAGTGTCGTTAGTCGGATTTATTGATTTATATTTTTCATATTTGAAGTGTTCTAAAATTAGTTTTTAGTTCAATGGATTAATTAATTAATATTTGCATT